>NZ_JBSHNS010000104.1:0-1492 GCF_053601635.1 Pontimicrobium sp. MEBiC01747 | reverse complement strand
GTACTGCACGTTCTAAAATAACATACGATGCATAATCTAAAAACCACTCTTTATACATTCCCGTAATTCGAGTAATGGTTTCTTGTGGTTCTTGATGTTCTGCCGCTTCGTTTTCTAAGTGTTCTAAATCGTCGTTTTCTTCTGCCATATTTGTTTTGTCATTCCTTTTAAGGGTTAGGAATCTATTCTTTGATTTTTAATGAACGTTTATAATCGTATATACTTTTAGCTAAACCTAACACAGATACTACAAGTGCTATATAATACATTGTATTACTATCTCGCACACTAAAATCGTTTGTATATGCTTTGTAAGACCAATATATTGTTAAAGCCATCCAGCAAAGTATTTTAAATCCTTTATACATTATTTTCCTTCTTCAATTAAATCCAACTCTACTTTAAGGTTTTCAATAATAAATTCCTGTCTAGATGGTGTGTTTTTCCCCATGTAAAATGCTAATAATTCGTCTATAGACATATTATCATCTAACATTACTGGGTCTAGACGCATATCTTCTCCTATAAAATATTTAAACTCATCTGGAGAAATTTCACCCAATCCTTTAAATCGTGTAATTTCTGGTTTTGGTTTTAATTTTTCAATTGCATTAACTCGCTCTTCTTCAGAATAGCAATAAATCGTTTCTTTTTTATTTCGTACTCTAAATAAAGGTGTTTGTAAAATATATAAATGTCCTTCTTTTATTACTTCTGGAAAAAACTGAAGAAAGAATGTTATTAGCAGTAAACGAATGTGCATTCCATCTACATCGGCATCGGTAGCTATTACAACATTATTATAGCGTAAATCTTCCAAAGATTCTTCTATGTTTAATGCAGCTTGTAATAGGTTAAACTCTTCGTTTTCGTAAACAATTTTTTTAGTTAATCCGTAGCAATTTAAAGGCTTCCCTTTTAAACTAAATACCGCTTGTGTATTTACATCTCTAGATTTTGTAATACTTCCCGATGCAGAATCTCCCTCGGTAATAAACAGTGTCGTTTCTAAATTGCGTTCGTTTTTAGTATCGCCAAAATGTACACGACAGTCTCTTAATTTTTTATTATGTAAACTCGCTTTTTTAGCTCTGTCTTTAGCTAATTTACGTATTCCTGATAATTCTTTACGTTCTCGCTCTGCTTGTAGAATTTTTCGCTGAATTTTTTCTGCGGTGTCTGGATTTTTATGTAAGTAGTTATCTAGATAGGTTTTTAAAAAATCATTGATATAGGTTCTTACCGTAGGCAAGTCTCCTCCCATATCTGTAGAACCTAGTTTTGTTTTGGTCTGACTTTCAAAAACTGGTTCCATAACTTTTATTGCAATGGCCGAAACAATCGATTTTCTAATATCTGATGCTTCGTAATTTTTACCATAAAATTCACGTAATGTTTTTACTACAGCTTCACGAAAGGCTGCTTGATGTGTTCCTCCTTGCGTAGTATGTTGCCCATTTACAAAACTGTTATATTCTTCGCTATATTGTGT
>NZ_JBSHNS010000103.1:0-10449 GCF_053601635.1 Pontimicrobium sp. MEBiC01747 | reverse complement strand
TTTCTGGGTTTATAGTACCATTGGCAGCTTGCTCAGCATATTCTATAGCTATAATTATTTTAACAGTACTAGCTAGCGGTTGCAATCGTTCTGCATTTTTATTAGCAATAATTTTATTGTTTCTAATAAGTGTAATAGCCGCTTTGTCTGGGTTCTCCTTTATAAAATTTATAATATTAATTTTATTGGATGAAAAATAACGTATCCCAATAATACCAATAGTTATTGCTAGCCCTAAAAGAGCAGTACCGATAATTAAAATTGCCTTAGTCATAAATTCGTATTTTAATATAAGTAGCGAAATACGAATATCGTTACATTTTTTCTGCATTTAAAATTAATAATATTAATAGCGTTGATATTGTTTTTAAACAAATCAAGGTGGTTTGCAATGACTAATAATAACATGGTTATTTGTTGTTATTATTGGTGTTTATATAGAAGTTAGTTATAGCTTGTACTATTAAGTTTCAAAAAAACTATTTCATTACCCATTTTTTTGACCCTTTATTTAAAATTGCCTTATAACAATCTTTATATAGTTTTCTTAAATATGAATTTGTAATAAGGTTTTTGAATATCCGTAATCAATTATAAAGTCTGCTGTCAACCTAAACTTGTTTCAGGTTCTCACCATAAAGCATCTATGTTTTTAGCAGTTATGTGATGCTGAAACAAGTTAAGCTAGACATGATAGTAGCATTATAATACAAATAAGGACAACCTGTAAGATTTTATTGATTTGGTTAAGTTTCAATAATATTTACAAATTTATATTTAAGAATTGTTTTCTATTAATAAAATTACTTATGCATAGTCTTTAGTAATAACGTTAATTATTACATTTCAGTGTGTTTAAAAACTAAATCCAAATAAAACGGCATCATTTAAAAAACCACTTTGGTAAGAGCGAACATAATCTACACGTAAAAATCTAAATTTACCAAACCCTAAATTATCTATTCCAATAGAATATTCACTATAAGGTTTGTTGTCTTGTGTTACAGCTGCATTTGCGCCTATAATTAGGTTAAAGTTAAGTTTATTTAATAATGGTATTTTATTTAAAATAAAACCATTAAAATTATGTTCTACATGCATTTCTGCATACGATTTATTAGTGCTTAGCCCGTAATATGGTAAATTTTTAAAGGCATTTAAGTACGATCCATCCAATTTAACGTTGGTTTGATTGCCATTGAAGTGATGATAATCCATAAAGGCTATATTATCTGCGTTAGAGAAAGTCCCGCCGCTTACATTGTATCTAAAAAGGCCTTTATTACCCAAAGATACATTTTGTCTTAGTCTAACCTTAAACTGATCGAAATTATAGTTTTCGTTAGTTGCGCCCAATCCTTTTTCGTAACCAATGCTTAAAGTGGGGTATTTATTGCTTCGTATGTTATATTTTCCATCTGGATAACTTAAATAGTTTTGTGCAAAATTTATTGTTGCAATGGCATTAAACTTAACGATATTGTGTGTGCTAAAAGGAGCAATACCATAAGCTAACTCATTTACAGGATTGTTACTTGTATAACGATCTCCATCTTCATTAATTAAAGTATAGTCTGTATTATTAAATAATGCTTTTCTACGTTCGTAACTTAAAGAAGAATTAAAGAAAAAGCCGTTAAGTATCTCTTGTGAGAATGCTAATTGAGCGAAGCTTTTATCATAAAGTTTCATGTAGTTATCTTCAAAAAATAAGGTACTTACAGCATTTTCTAATCTAGAAATAGGTCTAGAGGCATTAAATTGCTCAGTTTTTACCCCGCCAGAAAGCGATATAGAACGTTTATTTTTATTATTAAACTTGTAATATATAGAAGCCGTACCACGTAAACGATCGTCTGCTTCTCCATAATTTATATTAGAATTGATACTTAAAAAACGCTTGTACTCGTCGTAACGCTTGGTATAATTTAAACCAACATTACCATTCCAGCCTTGTACGGTATTAAAGCTAATACGCTCAAGAGGAGAACTTATACTAAATCTATACTTTTTATGTGAGTTTTGGTAACTGTAGCCTCCTATGATGTCTCCTAGTTTAAATTTATTGTTTTTTTGATCTATAGAATCTAAATACGGTTTAGATTCTTTTACTATTTGTATACTATCTTTTTTTACATAATCTGTAGATTCAGCAATGGTTAAAGGTACTGGGCGTATAGTACTCCAATATGTAGAATCCTTTTTATTAGAGTTTTCTGCAAAGGATAATACTTCTCTGTTAAATGTTCTAGCTTCAAATTCTGGTGAAAAGTTATAATTACTATATACCGATGTAAAACGACCATCTCCTTTAATACCAAAAAGACCAAATCTAAAATCGAAGGTTTGCGATATTAATGCCCATACACCATCTTTTTCTGAATACGAAAACGTTTGTTGTATGGTAAATAAATCTACAGGTGCAGTTTTTACTTGAGCGCCTCTAATATTTACATCAACAGCGTATAGGTTCCATTGATCTTCTACAATATAAACGTAACCAGAGAAGGCCTTATCATTTTCACGTTTAGGCGTTATTTTTATTTTATTAATTAGGTTGTTCTTATCATCGTAAAATACACCTTCTAGTTTATAACGATAATAGTTAAAAGCCATATCGGAGATTGGAGAAACTACTTGTGTACCTAATTCGAAAGTATTTTTATAAAAATTGAAATTAACATCGCTAGCATTATTAAAACTAAAACCATTATCATCACCACTAACTTTAGATGCTATTATTTTTTCTTTTAGTGGTTTAGGGCTTTGGTATTTTAATTTAGAAATAGTTTCCGATAGATATATAATACCACTTCTAGTAGAGTCTAATCCGCCACCTAAATCTCCAACCTCTTGACCTAAGATTTTTTCAGGGGCATTTTTAATTTGAATAACACCACGAGAGTAAAAGTCTGATGTGTATTTGCTTAATTTCTTAAGGACTTTTTTTCTATTGTTAATAGTATTTCTAATAATACTATTTGCAGGATTTTCTTCAGAGTTTACAACCACTTCATTTAAAGAAATATCTTCTTCAACCAATACAGCATCCAAAGTAAATGGGAAACTTTTAATAGTAACGTTTTTTTTCAATGTTTTATAGCCCAAATATTGAAACACAATAGTATAATTACCTGGCTTAGTTACATTAAGCTCATACATCCCTTCACTATTTGTGGTTGTTCCTGTATAAGTATTATCTATAAAAATGTTGACAACAGGAAGTGTTTCGTTTTTTGAAGAGGTTACTGTTCCTGTAATTTGCGCAAAAGAAAAGCTACACAATAATAATGTAGCAAATGATAGTAAAGATTTTAACATGTGTTGGTTTTGTTTCTTATTGTTTGTATCTATTAGTATAGACGCACATTTTATAAATAAGGTTGCCCGAAACTAATTATTTTATGTGTAAATCTATAATATAGACACCAAACATAGATATAAAACGTACATGCGTTTGTTATAGTATTCCTAAAACTTTGTGAAATTTATTTTAAATAAAACTTTAAAAGTTTTTCTTAATCCTATCTAGAGAGCGTTTATTGTCTCTATCTTTAATGGTTTCTCTTTTGTCGTATAACTTTTTACCTTTTGCTAAGGCTATGTCTAGCTTAGCATAACCGTTTTCGTTAATAAATAAGCGTAAAGGCACAATAGTAAGCCCTGTGTTTTGTACTTCTTTATTTAGCTTTTTTAATTCTCGTTTATTAAGCAATAGTTTACGCTCTGCTTTTGGTGCATGATTGTAGTGATTACCATATAGATATTCTTGAATAGTCATATTAACAACAAATAACTCTCCTGCTTCGTTAAACTCGCAAAACGACTCTGCAATAGAGGCTTTACTCTCTCTAATAGATTTTATTTCGGTACCTGTAAGGACAATTCCTGCGGTATATTTATCTAATATCTCGTATTGAAATCGTGCTTTCTTATTCTGTATGTTTATGTTTTTTTGCATGTGGAGCAAAATTAAGTATAAAAATTAAAATAGACTTATGCTATTTGGTTAAAGAGGTTTTTTATCCAATCGTTAACTATGCAATCCATAATAATATGTACTCTAGGTTAGTTATTTTTGTATAAAATTAAGTGATGTGTAATTCTTTTTGCATTATTACCATACCTCTTAATGGTTCATGCAATAATTCAAAATTTAAATGAGATTTTCCTGTTATTGTAAACCCTTCTTTTAAATAAAATTTAAGGGCTTGTTTTTGCGTATCCATAGCTTTTAACCATAATACGTTGTTGTTATGGGCTATTGCTTGTGTTGTTATCCAATGAAACAATTGTTTTGCAACACCTTTACCTTGGGCTTGGGTTCCTAAATAAATTCTATTAATATAGGTAGATAATCTACTAAAACTGTTTGGAGAGGTTTGATTGTGTCGTATTCTAATAATGCCAACAGTTTCGTTATTATACTCCACAAAATAGTAATGACTATCTGGTTCTAAAAGTTCTTTTTCTAGCGGTTTCTTACTGTAAAATAGATTAATATAAAAACTACAATCTTCATTAACCCATAAATGTTTATATACGGGTGGATAAATGGTTTCCATTAACTTGTATAGCTTAGATTGGCTACTAATTGTAACGGGGGTTAATTGTAAATTATTTGAAAGCCTAACGGTTGGTGTCATTCTATATTTAATATGGGTTGCCGTTTTTTGTATTACTGCCTGTTACAATTGCTATTCCAGATGAGGTGCCAATTCTATCGACTCCTAAATTTATATATTTAAGTGCTGTTTTGGTATCTCTAATACCTCCAGAAGCTTTAATTTTTACAACGGTATTCTTGGTAACACTTTTCATTAGTTTTATGGCATTAACTGTAGCACCATTGGTTCCAAAACCAGTTGAGGTTTTAATAAAGTTAGCACCACTGTTTACAGCAAGTTCACTAGCTTTTATAATTTCTATTTCATCTAGATAGCAGGTTTCTAAAATAACCTTTAACAAGGTGTTTGGTATAGCTTTTCTAACAGCTTCTATATCTTGCCAAACAGTATCGAAAGCTTTGCTTTTTAAAGCGCCGATATTTATAACCATATCTATTTCGTCTGCGCCATCTTTTACAGCTTGTTGTGCTTCTGCAACTTTAGCTTCTGTACTCATAGCGCCTAAAGGAAAACCAATAACACTACAGATTTTAACGGTGCTATCTTTAAGCTGAGATTTGGCTTGTTTAACATAACAAGAGTTAACACATACCGAAAAGAATTCATACATTTTTGCTTCATTACAAAGTGCAATAATATCTGTTGCTGTTGTTGTTGGTTTAAGTAAGGTATGATCTATATATTGATTGAAAGTCATAAATTTATTTAAAATATAATATTATTCAGATGTATATTTTGATAATATTCGTCAGTTCGAGTGGATTTTACGATTGAAAATGAGTGAAATCTGTATCGAGAACAAGAATTTTATTTAAAAAATGTTCTCGATACGATTTTTTAAGCTTCGCTTGGGTATCTTCAATCAAAATATATTTTGATTTCAATAATCTCAAAATCACTCGAACTGACATGTAATAGTCATTTTTAATTCCAAATACACAATATGTAATTTAAAATATAAAAATACAATCTTTTCATTAGGACTGCATTGTTTTTAACTTTTAGATGTATATTTTCAAGAAAACAATACTAAACCATAACTTTTTTAGAGCGTATTTGTAATAAGCGTTCTTCAAAAGTAATAGCATTAATAGGTTGTAAAATGCTTTCGAATAAGGTATTCATATCTTCAGCATGTATTGCCCTTTTTTGTTCTAATAAATTAAAATGTGTGAAACCACACCAAATAACAGCTTTTAGTTGAGTTTTGTTTTCATTATACATGCGCATTTCTACATATAATTCACTTTCGGTTTTACGGAATAATTGAGAGCTTATTGTTACCGTTTCCATTAAAAACGCAGGTTTTAAGTAGGCAATTTGATTACTACTAGAAACCCAACTTTTTCCTGTACGTTTTGCCATGTCGAACATATCTAAATTATAATGTTCTAAAATTGCATCTTCTCGATGATTAATAAAGTAGTTAATATAACTTCCGTTATTTAAATGGTTAAATGGATCGCAATCTTGAAACCTAATTTTGGTTTTACTTTCTACTACTTTTGGTAATGTTTTCATTTTTAGTTTTATTTAAATATACCAATCGGTATATTATTAATTAAAAAAATATCAAGCTTTTAGCTCATTATGTATCATGTGGTCTATTTGTGTTGTGGTGTCTTTTATATAAAATTCATCATCCATAGTATAGGTCATAAATACAGCACCTTGTATCATAGAATCTATACGTTTTGCATAATGCATTGCGTTAATCTCTGAAGAAATTTCTCCTATTTCAATACCATTTTCTATAATAGTTGCTACTTGATTTTGTATTCGCTCTATTACCACACGTACTTTTTCCAGTAATTTTGTGTTTTGGTTGTTGGCATCTACACCAATGTTAAGAACAGGACAGCCACCTATTTGTTTGCTGTAATCGTAATAATTTCTGTAAAAGTCTGAAATAAGAAATAATTTTTGAATAGGGGAGTCACTACGTTTTAGATGCTCTGCTATTTGATTCATCACTTTTTTTACTGTGAATTTAAAGGCTGCTATGGCTAAAGATTCTTTATTTTCAAAATTACCGTAAATAGCACCTTTTGTTAAGCCTGTTGCTTTGGTAATATCACTCATGCTTGTTGCTGCATAACCATTTTTATTAAAAATGGGTGCTACAGTTTCTAAAATAAATTGTGTAGTGAGTTCTGCTTTTGTTAACATAAGTACAAATGTAATAAAAAAATACCGATCGGTATTTTTTTATTACAGCTAATATTCTTGTTTACTAATAGGAATTAGTGAGGCGGACAGAGAATTCCAACCCATTCGTTTGTTTGTTTTGTGTATAATTTTTCAATTGCACCACTTTTACCTGTACTGTTATAGTAATATTTTAATAAATAGTAAGGATTACCTCTGGCTCCTTTTTCTGGGGCAATGTATTTGTAGTAATATACTGAGCCTTCCCAGTCTTGTTGTTGTAAAATATATCCCCAGCAGGCTTTTAATTTGTTGTTAGATTTAGAGTAGTTGAAAAATTGATCTTCAAGGCTTTTTATTTTTGTATTGTACCACTTGTATTTATTACTTTTTTTATAGGTTTCCCAATCGTCAAGAGTAGTTTTAAAATGTTGCATTTGGTTTTGTTTAAAGCCTAAGTTGCTTTTATTAATTCGTTTTCTAAAATCTTTGCGTAAGTTTTCCCATCTGCTCTTAGAACTAAGTGTGTTTAAGTAACGGTCTACTTTTTTATGATAAGCTTTTATTTCGTAAACAGTGTTTTTAGATGCCTTGTTTACTTTTTTTAAATCTTTAGTGAGTTCTTTATTTAAGGCTTTTAATTTAGCATTGTTATTTGCTTGAGTATTAAAACTATTTGAAAACTCTTTAGCACAATTTTTTATATCTGCTTTAATGGATTCTTCTGTGCTATTAAATGCCTTCTTAAAAAGAAGTTCTGTTTTATTATTAATAAATTCTTCAATAGGCTCATGAATAATGGGGTCTATAAAATTCTCTAGAAAGGGAATATCTGTTTTTAAAATTTCTAATAATCCATTAACCCATTTTTTTCCAGTCTTTTCGTAAATATTTTTTATGATTATACTTAATGGTTCTTTGTATTTACGATAGAACTTAGAGTATTTTATATTGTTTGCACTTCTTGCATTTTTATATTTTTTTGTAGCATTATCAACATCTGAAGCAGTATGCTTATTCTCAGACCAATCCGTGTTTTTCCTCTTAAATTCCTCATAGATTGTAGAACTACTTTTTGTAGTGCTCGTTTTTGTTGCTTTACTGTATTTATTAACGCCATAATAAAATACTTTCGAAAAATTAAATTTTGGTTTAAGTGTTTTTTTTAGAACATTAACATTAAGCTTATTAATAATATGTTCTGGAACTAATGTATTAAAATCTTCATAGTCATCATTATCGGTAGCAGCATCTAACTTAGGTTTAATAGCTTCAGTTTTACTTAAAACATCTTCTATGTTTTCGTTTAGTAGTATTTCGTTAATAACAATTTCTTTAACTTTTTCACGGATGTTACTATATAATAAAGTATTATTTTCTATAATCTGTAACTTATGTATTTTTAAGTTTGCTATCCTTTTTTGTTCTACAGCATTTAATCTATTACCAAAAAAGGTGAAAGAGGTTGAGACGGTAAAAAAGAGTAGTAGTAATTTTAATAGCTTATTTAGTTTTTGAAACTTTTTTTTAAGCTTTAAGCTTTCTAGAAATGGAAAAGATGAAATACATATAATAAGCACTATAAGGATTAAAGCTTCGTAACCACTACTTATTGAAAAGAACTGCATAGTCTCTTTTATTTTGTGTTGTGCATGCTCAATTTGTAGAATTGTAGATTTTGCATACTCTATATTAGTTGTCGAATCTAACCAAAGTTGAAATAAGCTAAAAATAAATGAAACTATTATAAAGATAGCGAAGAATTCACTTAAACTTTTTATAATAGCGTACCTCCATTTATGACTTTTTGAATGGTTTAATTTCCAATTAATTCTTTTTTTTTGAAAAATGTTGAGTAGAAATAGTTTTAATGTTGTGAATACATTAAACTTTGGAGTTAGCTTGTTGTCTTTAGCTTTATATTCAACTTCAAGATAATCATAATAAAACTTACTTAATCTTAACCCAAGATATATCAAGACAGAAATTATAAAAAGAAAATAAATCATTGTTAGTTAATTTTAAGTAAAAGTCGCAAACAATAAGGTCGCATTCAATACCTAATTATAGGTATTTATAAGCTTTTTTAAAGGTCTAATATTTTTTTGCTAATTCCAATACGTAGATCTACGTATATTATTTGGTGTTAGATTATTATAAGGTTTAAACATGTGTTAATGATGCTTTATTAGGTAAGAAAAACTATAATATTTAACACATTTAAAGAATAGCGTATTAACTTGTATTAATTATGAAAATTAATGGTTGAAAAATGTTAATTCCAATGATTAACCAGTCTGTCGTTCATTTTAATAGTCTCTAATTCATAAGTATTTATTAAATCATATTTAAATGTTGGCACTTTTTCAATGTTAAGTGCTTTCATTATTTCTGATGTAGGAATCGTTTTTCTACCTTTTTTTATTGTGTTTTTAACAATACAAGCAGCAACTGTTTTTCCTTTTCTTATAATTTTTTGTTCTATATAAATCCATTTTTCATCCACGTAAGAAATCCTGGTTAATATTTGGGCTTTCTGGAACATTTTTAATGGTTTGTAGAATTGAATACTTATTGCTTGGCTAGGAAAAAACCATTTATTTTTTGATGCTATTTTAAAAAAGTTAGATCTTACCATTAAATCTAACCGGCCAGTTTCTAGAATGGTCATTATGGCGGCATGATTTGTAACAGAAACATCTATATCTGTAATCCAAACTCTAAATGATTTCGAAACGGTTTCTGTACCAGTAAGCTTTTTTTTAAACTTTGCACTTAGCAGAGCTATTGTAAGTCTAATCCATCTCATGTTGTGTGCCTATTGTATTAAAAAAATAGGGTTAGTATTTACGGTATGAGTTGCAAACTTGAGCCAGCTAGGGTAAAGGTTCGAGCACTGTATGTATTCTGTTGAGATTACACAGTGTTATGCAATACGTTATTAATTTTTAATCTCTAAGGTATCTAAAAATAATTCAATAACCGCTTTATCTTCTTTTGAGTCTTCGTTTAATAGCATTGTTAACAAAATTAGTCCTTCATCTTTTTTCCCGTAACTGGCTACGGTATATGTTTCTTTTTCTCCTTTGTAAGTTAACGTTGCTTTTATACCTTCGATTGTTTGGCCCGTTTTTAGTTTTTTACTGAATTTTTCTTCACTCATAGTGTAGCCGTAATTAAGACTCTCTTTAGTTATTTCACTTAACATTAATCGGGTTAAACCACTAGGGTTAATTGTTTTATATTTTTGAACCATAAAACCACTTCCTGTAGATTTCATTATCATACATTGTTCTATTCCCTCTTCAATTTTAGAGTTAGAGACACTAAGAGATTTATCGTGATTAAAAGAAATCATACTATCTGAATAGAATAGTATATTTGGTTGAGTAAGTTTTATATTTAATTTTTCTCCTTTTGAGGTTTTATGTTTAATATCTGTATTAAGATTAACATGAATGGTATCATTATTTATAATTAAAATATAGTTTCCTTGGTTTTGTGCATAACTTAAAAAGCTTATTAATAAGGCTCCTAAAATTGTAATTGTCTTTTTCATGTATTCTTTTTTTATCAATAACACTACATTCAAGCAGTAGAAATTGTAGTTTTATATTTAGTTTTTGTCAAAAATACTACATTTTAGGCCATGTATTCCAAAATATATTAGATG
>NZ_JBSHNS010000102.1:0-243 GCF_053601635.1 Pontimicrobium sp. MEBiC01747 | reverse complement strand
ACTGCGCCTAATTGTGCTTGTCCTTTTATCGATACGCCTACTAATCCTAACAATCCTAGTGTTTGTTTTGGGACAACTACACCTGCTTTAAGTGTTGTACTGCCTGGCCCTCCTGCTTTAGGGGATGCTGTTAATTGGTATACAAACGCCACTGGAGGTACTGCTTTAGCTTCTGGACTTAATTATACGCCTACCGATACAGCTATTGGAGTTTACACTTACTATGCTGAAGCTGAAGAAACT
>NZ_JBSHNS010000101.1:0-12332 GCF_053601635.1 Pontimicrobium sp. MEBiC01747 | reverse complement strand
CCGTATTATTGGAGAGATTGAAAAACCTTCAGAATTAGAAAATTTTGTTGTAAAATCTGAAAAAGGCAACCCTATTTATTTAAAAGATGTAGCCTCTATTAGTTTTCAAGAAAAAGATAGAACTACGTATGCCAGAGAGTTTGGAGATCGTGTAGTTATGCTAGATGTAAAAAAACGTGCTGGGAAAAATATGGTTGCAGCTGCAGAGCAAATAGATGTTATTGTAAAAAATGCGATAGAAAATGTATTTCCTAGCAACCTAAAAGTTACCATTACTAACGACCAATCTTCAAAAACTATTGGTCAAGTAGACGATTTAGTAAATAATATCATTTTTGGTATTATACTAGTAGTTACCGTTTTAATGTTCTTTTTGGGATTTAAAAACGCGCTTTTTGTTGGTTTCGCTATACCTATGTCTATGTTTATGTCTTTAATGATATTAAGTTATTTAGGTTTTACCTTAAATACAATGATTCTTTTTGGGCTAATTATGGGGCTAGGAATGTTAGTAGATAACGGTATCGTGGTCGTTGAAAATGTCTACAGATTAATGGAAGAAGAAGGGCTCTCTAGAGTTGAAGCTGCTAAAAAAGGAATAGGCGAAATTGCATTTCCTATTATTATATCTACAGCTACAACTATTGCAGCCTTTGTACCTCTAGGTTTATGGCCAGGAGTTATGGGACAATTTATGGTATACTTCCCAAAAACATTATCTGTAGTATTAGGATCCTCGTTATTTGTAGCTATCTTTTTTAACTCTGTTTTAGTCTCTCAGTTTATGACAACCGAAGACAAAGACATGCCTTTAAAACAAATCATTAAAGTATCTTCTATTATTGGAGGTATTGGCTTACTCATTTTACTCTTTGGAGGCGAATATAGAGGTTTAGGAACCGTTATGTTATTTACTGCTATTTTATTATGGGCATACAGACTGTTTTTAAGAAAAATGGTAAATAACTTTCAAAACAAAACTTTAGTACGCTTAGAAAATTGGTACGAAAGTAAAATTGCAGGAGCTTTAAAAGGCAAAAGACCTATTCTTATTTCTTTTGGAACTGCTGCTCTATTAGTTGCTGCTTTTATAGCCTTTGGAGCTTCAGTATCATCACAAAGAACTAAGATTGAATTTTTCCCAGACAATGTACCAAATCAAATCATTGTATATATAGAATACCCTCAAGGAACAGATATTGAAAAAACCAATTCAATTACTAAAGCTATTGAAGCCAAAGTTTACAGCATTATTAATAATGATAAATATGTAAAAGACGGCGAAAACTTTTTAGTAGAAAGTGCGGTGTCACAAGTAGGTGAAGGTGCAGGAAACCCGCAAACCGATGGAGGTTCTGCAGCCGAAATGCCCCATAAAGGTAAAATTACAGCTTCTATGCGAGAGTATAAGTACAGAAATGGAGCAGATAGTCAAGCCTTACTTAAAGAAGTGCAAGAATCGTTAGTAGGCATTTATCCTGGTGTTTTAATTTCTGTAGAGAAAGATGCTAACGGACCACCTGCAGGAGCACCTATTAATATTGAACTAGAAGGTGATGATTATAACGAATTAATAAATACAGCCGAACGCATGCGTGAATTTATTAACTCTAAAAACATAGATGCCATAGATGAGCTTAAAATAGATGTTAATAAGGACAAACCTGCCATGCAAGTTATTGTAGATCGTAAAAAAGCAGGAGAATTAGGGGTTTCTACTGGACAAGTAGGGCAACAATTAAGAAACTCTATTTTTGGTGCCAAAGCTGGTATTTATAAAGAGGATGGAGAAGATTACGACATTTACGTGCGTTTTAATAAAGAAGACCGTTATAATACAAGTGCCATTTTCGATCAAAATATAGTATTTAGAGATCCTGCATCTGGACAAATAAAAGAAATACCAGTTTCTACAGTTGCAAAACAAAATAACAGCTCTGGTTTTAGCGCTATAAAACATAAAGACACAAAACGTGTTGTTACAGTTTACTCTGCTTTAGCTCCTGGATTTACAGATGCTGGCGCAGCAGTAAGTAGAGTACAAGAGGAAATGAAAAGTTTTGAAAACATGCCTAAAAGCATTAAAATAGATTATACAGGACAAATTGAAGAACAAAACAAACAAATGTCCTTTTTAATGGGAGCATTCTTTACAGGTCTTGGATTAATTTTCTTAATCTTAATTTTCCAATTCAACTCATTCTCTAAACCAACCATTATAATGATTGCTATTTTCTTGAGTTTAATTGGTGTATTTGGAGGTATTGTCATTACTGGATCTTCCTTTGTAATATTAATGACTATGATGGGGATTATCTCATTAGCTGGTATTGTTGTAAATAACGGTGTGGTACTTTTAGATTATGCACAATTACTTATTGATAGAAAGAAGAACGAATTGGATCTAGAAGAGGAAGATTATTTAAGTAAAGATGATTTATTATGGTGTATTATTAGAGCAGGTAAAGCGCGTTTAAGACCTGTATTATTAACTGCTATTACCACAATTCTAGGCTTAATACCTCTAGCTATTGGGTTAAATATAAATTTCTTCTCTTTGTTTAGCGAATTTGATCCTAATATATACATAGGAGGTGATAATGTTATCTTTTGGGGACCATTAGCATGGACAGTAATCTATGGGTTATTTGTAGCTACATTCTTAACATTAATTGTAGTTCCAGTATTATTCTATTTAACTATGCGTTTAAAAATGTCATTATATGGAAAATCAAATGCTCAAATTACAACACAAAAAGAGGATAATGAAGCATTAGGAGATAATACCGCTTTAGTTTTAGATAAATAAATATAGTTTATAAAGTACAAAAAAAGCCTGTGATATTATATCACAGGCTTTTTTTATAGCTGTCTTATAGAGAACGTCTCTTAATTCCCTTCTGCAAAAGGAATAGGAAACTCATTATAAACAACATCTCCTGCTCTATCTATAGGTAATGTATTAGATAAATTATACCTTCTTAAATCGAACATTCTATGGTTTTCTGCCCAAAGCGAATAACGTCTTTGGTTTAATAGTTCTGTAACTAAATCTGCATCTGTTGTTGCTCCTGAATAATTAGCTAAAGATGCTGCATTTCTTATTACATTAAGTGCTGTAACTGCTTGTGCGTTATTAGTTCCAATATTTGCTTCTGCATAGACTAAAATTAACTCTTCATTTCTAAGCATATCTATAGGGCTAACATTTGTAGCATATAACCTTGTTTCGTGCGTTCCTGTTAAACCATCTTGTACACTTGGATCTGGTCTTACAGCTGTTTTAGAACTTACTCTAGTATCTCCAGCTTCTGCATCATTTATCCAACTATTATGTACAATTATTTGATCTCCATTATTTGGGTTAGCAGCTGTAGATGGCCCTTTGTAAACAGGATTGGTAACATCTCCACTAGACTGACTAAATACATGCTTAGGTCCAATAGTAATATCTCCGTTTAAATCAAAGTAAGAAGCGTTTAAAGCTGTAAGTGCTCCAGATTTGTCTCCATCATATAAAGCCGCAGTAGCTGCAACTGCTCTATTAAATTGAGCAAAAGTAGCTGGTGTGTCAAAACCTGAAAACCCTGCTAAACTAAAAGCAAAAGTGCTTCCTGCTTGATTTAAATTGTTTAATCCATCATTTAGCATTGCTCTTACTTCTGTCATAGCTGCAGAAAAATCTAGAACTGGACCTAGATTTGTATCGTCAGAAACATCAACTCTAGCTCTATTATAAGATTTTAAAACTTCAATTAGCTCAAACGCAATTATAGTCTGCGCAAACCCTACATAACCAGCTCTTTCCTCTGCAGTAACAGTTCCAGTATTATTAGCAGATTGTATTAAAATATTGGCATTCTTTATAGACCTGTAACGACCAGCCCATGGACCAGTAGCATAAAAATCTCCGTTTTCTAAGCTAGATCCATTTTTACCTAAAATATTAGCTGTATTTCTAGGATCTGCATCAAATAAATACAACTCTCTAGCCATCGTGCCACTAGCCGTGGTTTGGATTCCTAAACTATTTCTCATTGTAGCTTCAACACCAATAACCATATTGTTTAATTGGTTTATTGATGCACTACTCAATACCCCTTCTAAACTAGGGCCATTAGGGTCTACTTCTTCATCAAAAGTACAAGATGTAGTAATACCTAATACAAGTAATACCACTAAGGCATAATGCCATTTTACTGTTTTCATTTTATATGTTTTCATAGATTCTTTTTTTAAAATTGAACATTTAAGTGGAAGTAAAATTGTCTTGAACTAGGGAATGGAGTTACATCTATACCACTAGATAAACCTTGACTACCATTTGTTGATACTTCAGGATCGTAACCACTATAATCTGTTATTGTAAATAAATTTCTACCAGAAACTCCAATTTTAGCATTACTTATAACACCTCCAAAAGCATTGATTATTTTTTCTGGAAATCTATAGTATAATGCAACTTCTCTTAATCTTAAGTAACTAGCCGATTCCACAAAACGTGTTGCAGAAAAAGGAGAATTTGCTCTATCCTGCCCTTCTTGTGTATCTAAGTCTGGTGTTGTCCCTCCTAAATCTGTTAATAATTTAGTTAAGTTAATATTATCTCCTCCTTTTTTCCAGTGTAATAAAAAGGATAAATCAAACTGCTTAAATAAGGTCATATTGTTATTAAATGTCATTTGGAAATCTGGCGCAGCATCTCCAACTTGAGTTGGCACACCATTAACAGTACCAGCTAACTGCGTCACTGGTTTTCCTTCTTGAATGTAGAATGTTCCTAATCCAAGACCAAAACCTGCTCCTGGCTGAGCAAATGCAGGCACATCTAATCTTGTAACTTCAGAATCATTAAACCAATATTGCACTCCTGTATTCCAGTTAAAGTTTTCTGTTCTTACAACATCTGCATTAAGAGATAATTCAATACCAGAGTTTTCTAAATCTGCTAAATTTGTAGTTTCAGATCCAAAACCAGATGAACTTGGCAATGCTCTACTTAAAATTAAATCTCTAACGTTTCTTTTATAATAAGTAGCTTCAACATTAAATCTATCAAATAATCGAGTATCGATACCTATCTCAAACTCAGAAGATGTTTCTGGCTCAATATTAGGATCTCCTTTTGCTGGATTAATAGTAGATCCAACACTTCCACCAATAGTTACTGGGTTTAAACTTGTAAAGATTGAACCAAAACCTGCCGATGATCCTGTTTCTCCATAGGCCATTCTAAATTTAAGCGCATTAATATTTTCTGAACTCCAAAAATCGAAGTTATTTAAGTTCACTGCTAAAGAGGCTTTTGGGAATCCGTAAAATTTATTTGGGTCTCCATTTAAAGTAGACTTATCCAATCTATACCCTACAGTTCCAATAAATTGATCTTTATAATTCCCTTCAATTTGTGCAAAATATCCAAATTCTCTAACACTTTGCGTTCTTTGCGTTATACTTTGGTTATTCCCTTGTGATAAGTTTGTTTGTCCAGGTATTAAATCTGAAGTTGTACTTAAAACAACATCAGCAGTTTGATCTAGATACGTTAATCCAGCCTGAGTTGTTAATGCTAATTCTCCTCCTAAAGCATCATGATTCCAAATACCTATAATTTGTGAGTTGAAATTAGTAAATCCATTTTTACCAACTCCAATAAATCCATTCTGTCCACTTGCAATTTGTCCTTGGTGTGTTTCTGGTACATAAACATCTGTTTGGTTAGATAAATAATCTACACCAAAATTAGAGACTATTCTAACTTGGTCTGTATCACCACTAAATAAATTAGTTGTTAATTTAAGGCCTTGTATAAAACGATTATTTAAATCTTCGTTTTTTGCTTGATCTCTTACAAAAATTGGGTTTCCTGAGTAATTTGGATTATTAGGATAGTTTCCTTGTGCATCTGGGAATAAATTAACCCAAGGTCTAGTAAATGCTAAAGTATAACCATAACTTAACCCTCCTTCATTTTCATTACCTGTAAAACTTCTACTCGACTCACTTCTTACATAGTTAGAGCTTAAAGCAAACTTAAACACATCAGATAACTTATGATCTATATTTGCTTTAACAGATAATCTCTTATAACCTGTGTTTTTAATAATACCTTCTTCATCTCTGTAAGATGTACCTACATAGAAACGGGTTTTCTCATTTCCGCCATCAACACTAAACTTAGTTTCGCTAATAAATCCAGTTTCTCCATAAATCTCATCTTCATAATCTATTAATCCTCCATTAGCAACTGCATCATTAAACAATGCTGCTTCTGCCGCATTATACGTAGCTTCAACACTCGCTGCTGTCCAGTTTCTAGAACCTAGAGGGTTAGCTATTTTAGTCGTACCTACATCTTGGCCAAATCTAAAATTAGTTTTTCCATTTTTACCTCTTTTTGTTGTAATAATAACTACACCTGCATTAGCACGTGTACCATAAATTGCAGCTGCAGAAGCCCCTTTTAATACTTCAATGTTTTCTATATCGTTAGGATCTATATCTGCTAATCTGTTAGATGAGTTTTCTTCATTACCTCTGTTAGCTCCAGATGCAAAACGTAACCCTGAAGGGATCTCCACATTATTAATATAAACTCCATCCACAATAAATAAAGGTTGGTTATTTCCATTTATAGAAGAAATACCCCTTAACCTCATTGCTATACCTCCACCTGGTGCACCAGAAGAAGATACAATATTTACACCTGGCAGTTTACCATAAAGTGCTCCATCTACAGTAGTTTGCCCAGTAGTACCGACTAATTCTTCTCCAGAAATAGTAGAAACTGCATTTGCTAAATTAGATCTCTTAATTGAGGTTCCTAAACCAGTAATTACAACTTCATTTAAGGCCGTTGCAGATTCTTCTAAAGTAACATCTACTTTAGAAGCAGAATTAACTACAACTTCTTTAGTTTCATATCCTAACAAAGAAAACTGTAATGTAGTAGGAAATTCTGAGACATCTACAATATAATTTCCATCAAAATCTGCCGTGGTTCCTGTTGAGGAGCCTTTAACAATAACGTTTGCCCCTGGCAAAGGCTCATTATTTGTTCCATCTGTTACTGTCCCCGTAATTTGCTGGGCAACAACAAATAAAGGAAGCAAAAATGAAAATAATAACATTTTTAAAGTCAACGCTTTATTCATAATTCTTTTGTTTTTTGGTTGTTAATATGTTAAATATCTTAATTTTTTATTTTAAATCGTCATTTTTTTTAAATTTTTATTAAATATTATTGATGAAGTACTCTTAAAATATTGTTTAAGATTATATGAACAATAAGTTATTTTAAAACATATTATCTTATTAAATTTGCAACTCTTAAAATTAAACTATGTATAGAAGTCATAACTGTGGTGAATTAAACGCATCACATATAAATACAGAGGTAACACTTTCGGGTTGGGTACAAAAATCTCGTGATAAAGGTTTTATTATTTGGGTAGATTTACGAGACCGTTATGGAATTACGCAATTACTTTTTGATGAAGAGCGTACTTCTAAAGCTTTATTAGAACAAGCACAAAAATTAGGAAGAGAATTTGTAATTCAAGTTACTGGTACTGTTATTGAGCGTGCTTCAAAAAATCCTAATATGCCTACGGGAGATATAGAGATTTTAGTTTCTAAATTAACTGTTTTAAATAAAGCTATTACGCCTCCATTTACTATAGAAGATAATACAGATGGTGGTGAAGATATTCGTATGAAATATCGCTATTTAGATATTCGCCGTAATCCTGTAAAAGAGAGTTTAATTTTTAGATCTAAAGTAACACAGGAGGTTAGAAACTTTTTATCTAATGATGGTTTTATAGAAGTAGAAACACCTTATTTAATAAAATCCACACCAGAAGGTGCTCGTGATTTTGTTGTTCCTTCACGTATGAATGAAGGAGAATTCTATGCTTTACCTCAATCTCCACAAACTTTCAAACAATTATTAATGGTTGGTGGAATGGATAAATATTTTCAGATTGTAAAATGTTTTAGAGATGAAGATTTACGTGCAGATAGACAACCTGAGTTTACGCAAATAGATTGTGAAATGGCATTTGTTGAGCAAGAAGATATTTTAAATGTATTTGAAGGTTTAACACGACACTTATTAAAAGAAGTTAATGGTGTTATCATAGACAAATTCCCAAGAATGCTCTATGATGATGCCATGCGTTTATATGGAAACGACAAACCAGATATTAGATTTGGAATGGAGTTTGGTGAATTAAATGAAGTTGCACAACATAAAGATTTTGGTGTTTTTAATAATGCCGAATTAGTTGTTGGTATAGCTGTTCCTGGAGGAAATAAATATACAAGAAAAGAGATTGACAAATTAATTAGTTGGGTAAAACGTCCACAAGTTGGAGCTTTAGGGATGGTTTACTGTCGTTGTAATGAAGATGGAAGCTATAAATCTTCTGTAGATAAATTCTACAATCAAGAAGATTTAGCAAAATGGGCAGAAACGACTGGTGCTAAAGCTGGCGATTTAATTTGTGTATTATCTGGAGATAAAAATAAAGTACGCGCACAGCTTAGTGCCTTACGTATGGAATTAGCAGAGCGTTTAGGTTTAAGAGACCCTAAAGTATTTGCTCCGCTTTGGGTTATAGATTTCCCTTTATTAGAATTAGATGAAGAAACGGGTCATTATCACGCAATGCATCACCCATTTACCTCACCTAAACCTGGTCAAATAGAATTATTAGATAGCGAACCAGGAGCAGTAAAAGCAAATGCTTACGATTTAGTACTAAACGGAAATGAAATTGGTGGAGGTTCTATTCGTATTCACGACAAAGCAACTCAAGCTATTATGCTTAAACATTTAGGTTTTTCTGAAGAAGAAGCTAGAGCGCAATTTGGGTTTCTAATGGATGCTTTTGAATATGGAGCGCCACCACATGGAGGTTTAGCTTTTGGATTAGATAGATTAGTAGCTATTTTAGGCGGGCAGGAAACTATTAGAGATTTCATTGCCTTCCCTAAAAACAATTCTGGAAGAGATGTTATGATAGATGCTCCTGCACCTATTGATGATGAGCAACTGTCTGAATTAAATTTGAAACTGAATTTAAAATCATAAATAAAAATCCTGCTTAGAGCAGGATTTTTTATTAGTTTTAAGTTTATCTATTAAACCATGGCGACTAAATCTCTTCTAAAACGGTTTTTAATTTGGAAATACAAACACATTTCCGAAAAGAACTTCACGTTTATATTAAGCGCTTTGGTTGGTTTATTAGCTGGGCTTGCTGCAGTAACATTAAAAAACTTGACCTTTTCTATAGAAGCTCTGTTAGACAAAGGCATAGTTTTTTCAAATAATCAACTCTACTTTATACTACCAGTAATTGGCTTGTTTTTAGTATATCTATTTGTTAAATACATAGCAAAAACCCCTATTGAACACGCTATTCCTTCTATATTATTTTCTTTATCTCGTAAAAGTGGATTTTTAAAGCGTACCAAAATATATTTCCCGTTAATTACGGCGCCTTTAACAGTAGGTTTTGGGGGCTCTGTAGGGTTATTAGGTCCAGCAATAGCTTCTGGAGCTGCTATTAGCTCTAATCTAGGTAAGCTATTCCATATTAACAGAAAAACAAAAACATTATTAATTAGTTGCGCTGCGGCTGGTGCTATTTCTTCTATATTTAAATCTCCAATTGCAGCCATTATTTTTGCTATTGAAGTTTTTAGTTTAGACCTTACTTTTGCCTCATTATTACCATTACTTATAGCTTCGGTGTCTTCAGTTATAACATCTTATTTCTTTTTAGGAGACGATTTATTATTTAATTTTAATTTTTCGGATAAGTTTGAAATTAAAGATACTCTATTTTATATTTTATTAGGTGTAGGTACTGGTTTTGCTTCTATTTACTTTACTAGAATGTATTTTGCAATTCTTCAGTTTTTTAATCGATTTCAAACTCGGTTTCAAAAATTATTGGTTGGAGGGCTAACTATAGGGATTATGCTTTATTTTATCCCTCCGCTTTATGGTGAAGGCTTTGGGTTTATTAACAATTTATTATCTGGAAATCATTTAAGTGCTTTAGGGAAAACACCTTTTGATGCTTTTATAGATAATATTTGGGTTGTTATTGCTTTACTTGTAGGTATTACTATTTTCAAAGCTGTGGCAATGACGACTACATTTGCTGCGGGTGGTGTTGGTGGTATTTTTATCCCAACCATGGTTATGGGTAGTGCATTAGGAAATGTTGTTGCAAAAATTATAAATAATATTGGTTTAGGTTTTCAGGTTTCTGAAACCAACTTTACTCTTATTGGTATGGCTGGTTTAATTGCAGGTGTGCTTCATGCGCCTTTAACAGCTATTTTCTTAATTGCAGAAATTACTGGAGGTTACGAATTATTTATTCCTTTAATGATTGCTGTAGGTATATCTTTTAGTATAAAAAAAGGGACTCTAGATTATACTATTTATACTAGAGAACTTGCAAAAAAAGGACAATTGCTAACCCATAATAAAGATAAAAGCGTTTTAACGCTTATGTCTTTAGATAGCGTTATAGAAACCAATTTTATTATTCTAAAACCGACTATGACATTAGGCGAAATGCTACATGAAGGTGTTGCTAAGTCAACTAGAAACTTATTTCCTGTGGTAGACAACAATAAACAATTGGTAGGGATTATTTTACTAGATGACGTAAGAACAATAATGTTTGACCAATCTTTATATAATTCTACTTTTTTGTACGATTTAATGCATAACCCTCCAAGCAAAATAGATTACAGTAATGACTCTATGCAAGATGTTATGCAAAAGTTTCAAGATTCTAGCGCATGGAATCTACCTGTTATAAAAGATGGTAAATACTTAGGCTTTGTCTCTAAATCAAAATTATTAACAGCTTATCGCAGACAATTAATTAACTTTACCCGAAATTAAGAAGCCTTAAAAGCGATGAAATATATTATAGGTTTATTTTTTACAGCCTCTGTAGTTAGTATAATTATTGGTTATTTTGTGGATTTAGAATATTCACAAAAACTCATAGGCTTTGGTGTTCTTGGTCTTTTCTTTCTTGTAATTCCTCTTTTCTCTTATTATCGATGGAAAGATAGAGATCCTAAAGAGTATATGCTTACTAAAGAGAACTTAGATAAAATGCGAGAGCGAGAAGGAGATAAACGTCGTTAATTAAGGTTTCGTTTTTCGATAAAAAAACGCTTTAGTAGCGTTGATGCTTCAGTTTCCAAAATACCGCCTTCTATTTTAGTTTTGGGATGCAATTTTGTATTTAAATTAATACAGCCTCGGTCTTCATCTCTAGCTCCATAAACAATTTTAGAAATCTGACTCCAATACAAAGCTCCTGCACACATTTGGCAAGGTTCTAAAGTAACATATAGTGTACAACCTTTTAAATATTTACCTCCTAAAAAATTTGCAGCGGCAGTTATGGCTTGCATTTCTGCATGTGCAGTAACATCATTTAATAGTTCTGTTAAATTATGTGCTCTTGCTATTATTTTATCTTCAATAACTACTACTGCTCCAACAGGTATTTCTCCTTTTTCAAAAGCAACCTCAGCTTCTTGAAGTGCTTTTTTCATAAAATAAGTATCGTCGTATGGATTTATCATGCTCGTAAAAATACAATTTCAAATTAATATTATGGCAAGACCTTTGATGCTTAATTATAAAATAAGTACCATCATGAAGCAATTTTACAGCATTAAAATACCAAGTCCTTGTAATGAAAACTGGAATAGAATGACACCTAATGAAAAAGGTAGATTTTGTAATTCTTGTTCAAAAACCGTTATTGATTTTACTTATATGGATACATTTGAAATTCAAGACTTCATTAACACAAATAAAGGTAAATCTATTTGCGGGCATATTAAGCAATCTCAATTAGATTCAATAAATCTAGAAATCCCTATTCAATCTATTAATAAACACATACAGTTTCACCGGTTATTTCTTTACGCGTTATTAATTACTATGGGAACTACATTATTGAGCTGTACCATGGATAATGGAAATATAAAAAAAATTGACAGTGTAGAGATTGTAGATACCTCATCTAAAACTATAGATTCTACTCCTAAACCTACTTGTAGTATTAATAACAATAATACAAAGCTTGAAAAAGTTATTAATTCTAATGAAACTATAGAAGGTTTGATGGTTGTGGGTGATATTACTTATTCAGAAAACCATAACCCCAAAGAGCCTTTTAATTTTTATAATGTAGATATGTTACCAGAATTCCCAAATACTCCTAAAAATTTAAATAAAATTGAGAAGAGAAAGTTTTTTCAAAATGAGATAGTTC
>NZ_JBSHNS010000100.1:0-1223 GCF_053601635.1 Pontimicrobium sp. MEBiC01747 | reverse complement strand
TTGTATACAAAAAATAGTAATTAATAATAAATTATTTTAATTATCAAGGGTTTTATCACGTATTATTAATAGGGTGAAAACCCTTATTTTTTTGTATCTAATTTCTTTTTAACTTCAAAGTATCTGCATTCCATGTTTTATATGTTAAAACATCGGTTTTAGCTTTTACTGTATATAATTTATCGTTTCTTACTATAAATAAATTTATATGTGGTATGCCTTGATGGTGTAATATTTGTAAAAAAGATTCTTTAAATTCTCCTTTTACAATTACTTTAAACCCTGTTTTTGTATACTCAGAACTGTACCACTCCCAGGTTCTTAAATATCTTAAATTATAGATTAAAATGTCTATGCTTGGAAATAATAAATCATCTTTATGATAGTCTTCATTATCTAGTTGCTTAGTAAATGCTACTAATGGTTTTGGTAATAAATTTTCCCATGTAATACTATAGATGCTTAGTGCTTTATGTTCTAAAAATACTTGCATCGTTTTTATAAAGAGATGTAATGCTTCTTTTGGATTTATAATGTTTTCAACTAAAATTATATTGTAATCTTCATTTGGCAATTCTCCATTTGTATTGTTATGTATTCTTTCTAACTCGGTCACAGTTTAAAGGGTTTGGGGCTAGAATATATTATATTCTATGGTGTTTATTGATTAACGGCTCTTTTTATTTAACTATATAAATTCTTTTTTATTTTAGAATATGGTAATAAATATGTGTTAAAAATAGTGTAGCTTTAATTATAAATGTACGCCTAATGTTTTCTTTATTTTTATTAACCTTAAAAATAGGTTCTATAATTAAGTCTATTTTTGTACTAAATGTTACCCAATTATTATGAGTAAATGAGTGAGTCTTAAAATGTATAATAACAATAATTATACCATGTCATTGACTTTATTAACAGTTACCAAGGTGTAACATATTTTTTATTCTTAAAAAGAATATTGAGTGAAGTAGTCGTTTTAATGAGTAATCGCTTTCTTTATAATATAGTTTGGCTAGTTTTACTATTCTATTTTTTCTAACAATAGCTTAGCTTCTTTTAATTTAAAAAAGTGTTTTATACGTATTGCTTCTTTTAACTTTTCTTTGCTTTTTTTAATATTATCTTGTTTTAAATAAATTAAAGCCTTGTACCACAGAACTTGTTGTTTAAACTTTGTTTCTTCTAAATTATTTAATTCTAAAAAAGCGTCTTCTGTTTTA
>NZ_JBSHNS010000099.1:0-791 GCF_053601635.1 Pontimicrobium sp. MEBiC01747 | reverse complement strand
GCATAGTACTAAAAATTAACAAAATATTAACATTTAATGAAGTCGATTATTTTCAATATTTTTGATGTAAATAGAAAAACAAAATGAAGCTAACACCCAGAAAAATTAATACTTTCAACCTCTTTAAGTTACCCGCAGTTTTCTTTACAGGCGTACGTGTAAAATCTATAACTAAAGCGAGTTGTTCTGTTGCTGTAAAACACAGATGGATAAATCAAAACCCTTTTAAGTCTATGTTTTGGGCAGTACAAGGTATGGCCGCAGAATTAGCAACTGGTGCTTTGGTATTAATGAAAATTAGAGAAACAGGAAAACCTATTTCTATGTTAGTAACTACTAACAATGCCACATTTACTAAAAAAGCAACAGGAAAAATTACGTTTGTTTGTAACGATGGGCATTTAATAGATGAAGCCTTAGAAAGAACAATTGAAACTGGCGAAGGACAAATAGTATGGATGAAAGCTGTTGGTACAAATAAAGAAGGTATAGTAGTCTCAACTTTTAATTTTGAATGGTCGGTAAGGCTTAAAAGATAGTACATACTATAATAAAGTATGTAACAAATTAATAAGAGTATATACTAACAGCTATACTAATCTAAAAAACGAATAAAAATGACAGCACACGAAATAGACTATAGAATTTACGGAGAAGAAATGCAATATGTAGAGATTGAATTAGACCCTCAAGAAGGTGTTGTTGCAGAATCTGGAAGTTTTATGATGATGGACGATGGTATTAAAATGGAAACCATTTTTGGAGATGGTTCTAAAAAAGATTCTGGATTT
>NZ_JBSHNS010000098.1:0-371 GCF_053601635.1 Pontimicrobium sp. MEBiC01747 | reverse complement strand
AAACACAAATTATGAAAACACAAAAATTAAACGGATTAGACTTTAAAAGAAGTAGCATTGTAGAATTAAACGAGTCACAATTAACAGATGTGAATGGAGGAAGTACGCCTTTATTAGCATCATCAGGATTATGTTTAAATGCAGCAGCAGCATTATCATCGGCAAGTTGTGGAGCAGTAGGAGCAGCTATAGTAGGAGCAGTAGTAGGAGCAGTAATTGCAGAGAATTAATATAAAATATAGTATTATGAAAACACAAAAAGCAAACAGATTAGATTTTACTAAAAATAGTGTAGTAGAACTAAACGAAGTAGAATTATTAGACGTAGATGGAGGAACATCTCCTCTTTGTGTTATTGCTGTAGCATCTTC
>NZ_JBSHNS010000097.1:0-4543 GCF_053601635.1 Pontimicrobium sp. MEBiC01747 | reverse complement strand
CGTTTAGCAAGAAATTACATCTCTCAGCACCGTTTTAAAGAAGCCTTGTCGCTTTTAGAACAAGCCGAAATCCTAGCCGAAGATTTAAAGAGTACACAAAAAATGTTATTTGACGTGCATTTAGAATTAGGAAACGATACAAAAGCTAAACAGTATTTAGAAAAAGTAACCGATTATAACAGCTTCGATTTTTTAATACGAACAGCAAAATGGAATGATCATGTAGGAAACCTAAACGGAGCAATAAAATACATGGAAAAGGCTTTAGCAAAAGCAGAATCTTCAAAAAACAGAGAATTAATGCAATGGAGTTATACAAACATTGCCGATTTTTATGGTCATGATGGGCAAATAGAAAAATCGTATAACTACTACCTTAAAGCTTTAACACTAAACCCTAATGATGCTTACGCTAAAAAAGGAATTGCGTGGATTGTATACTCTTATGAGCGTAATCCAGAAGAAGCACTACGCATTTTAAATACCATAACAGAAACATACAATGCACCAGATTATTACTTGTTAAAAGCAGAATTATCAGAATACTTAAACGATGAAAACGCAAAGAATAAGTACATAAAACAATATAAAGAAGCAGTACAAAATAAAGCCTATGGTGTTATGTACAATGCATATAATGCTAAATTAATGGCAGAAACAAATACAGAAAAAGCAGAGGCAATAGCCATAGCTAAAGAAGAAATTAAAAACCGACCAACAGCACAATCTTACGATTTATTAGCTTGGGCGTATTACAATAACGGAAACAACAAAGCGGCTTTAAGCATTGTAGAAAAACATGTAAAAGGAAAAACCTTCGAACCAGAAGTATTATATCATATAGCAGAAATATACAAAGCCAACAATAAACCAGAAGCAGTTAATAGCTTAAAAGCAGAATTAATAGAAGCTACATACGAACTAGGACCAGTAATGGAAACAAAAATACAACAACTATAAAACATGAAGAGATTACAGAAAATAGTAGGAATAGTACTGCTTTTTAGTTGCCTTCTAAGTTTTAAAACTACTAATGCACAACAATTAAAAGGGTATGTTTATGATACATACACACAACCATTAGGGGCGGCCTATCTATATAACCTAAATAGTAAGAGTCATGCACATACATCAGAGAATGGCTATTTTGTATTAGATAATAATACGGTTGGAGATACGATAACTATAGGACAATTGGGGTTTAAAAAACAAACTCTAGTTTTAAGAGCAGATGATTTAAAAAATGGAATAGAGATAGCATTAGAAAATAATATCTTTAAGCTAGATGAAATTGTTATAGCAGAAGAAGTAAACGTACTAAACACTTTTGCAAAGTTAGATTTAGAAACCAACCCTATAAACTCATCTCAGGAAATATTACGAAAAGTACCTGGGTTAATTATTGGGCAACATGCAGGAGGCGGTAAAGCCGAGCAGATTTTTTTACGAGGCTTCGATATAGACCATGGTACAGACGTGTCTATAAACGTAGATGGTATACCAGTAAATAACGTATCGCACGCGCACGGGCAAGGTTATAGCGATTTACACTTTGTAATACCAGAAACCATTAATAATATTAATTTTGGAAAAGGACCGTATTACGCTAATGCAAAAGATTTTACAACAGCAGGTTACATTGATTTTAAAACTAAAAACAGATTAGAGAATAACACAATAAAACTATCCTATGGGCAATTTAATACCATTAGAACCTTAGGACTGTTTAATTTATTAGACCAAAAGAAAAGTGAAAGTGCCTATTTTGGTATGGAATACATAGAAACAGATGGCCCTTTTAATACCTCCCAAAATTTTAATAGAGTAAATTTAATAGGTAAATACACAACTTACTTTAACGATAAAGATCGCTTGTCCTTAACAGCCTCTCATTTTAAAAGTCGTTGGGATGCCTCAGGGCAAATACCAAATAGAGCTGTAGAAAGTGGATTAATAGACCGTTTTGGAGCCATAGACGATACCGAAGGTGGAAACACTAGCCGTTCGCTAATAAATGCAGAATATAATACTACTGTTAATGACAATACTACATTTAAAGGAAATGCCTTTTACACGTATTATGATTTTGAACTATACTCTAACTTTACGTTCTTTTTAGATGACCCAACTAACGGAGACCAAATCAAACAAAAAGAAGTTAGAAACACTTACGGATTTAATACAGCTCTAAGTACACAATATACTCTTGGAGAAACAAAAGTTGAAACAACAGCTGGAGCAGGATTAAGATATGATAATATTGAGGATGTTGAATTATCTAAAACATTAAACCGCAATACCACTTTAGACTTTATACAATTAGGAGACGTTAACCAAACTAATGCCTTTGCGTATTATGATGCTGAATTCGATTTTGGAAAACTTACTGTAACACCAGGAGTACGTTTAGAATATTTTAAGTTTTTATATAACGATGCCTTATCAGACACATACCAAACACAATCAGAACGTAAAACAGCCATTTTACCAAAATTACAAGTACAATATAACCAAAACGATAATTTACAATGGTTCTTTAAAACAGGAATAGGCTTTCACTCTAACGATGCTAGAGTAGTGGTAGCGCAACAAGGCGAAGACATTTTACCAAAAGCTTATGGTGTAGATTTAGGAAGTGTTTGGAAACCCTTACCAAAACTAGCACTAAACGCAACCGCTTGGTATTTATTCTTAGAACAAGAATTTGTGTATGTAGGAGATGCCGGAATAGTAGAACCTAGCGGAAAAACAGAACGTTTAGGATTAGATTTAGGCTTACGCTACCAGTTAAATAAGCACTTGTATTTTGATACCGATGCCACACTAACTAAAGCCAGAAGTGTAGAAGATAACGATGGTGAAGATTATATACCATTAGCGCCAAGTTTTACCCTAGTTGGAGGATTAGCGTTACAAGATTATAAAGGATTTTCAGGAGGTTTACATTACCGTTTTTTAGACGATAGAGCAGCAAACGAAGATTACTCTGTAACAGCAGAAGGCTATTTTGTTACCGATTTTAATTTGAATTATAAATTAAATAAAAATTTAAGTATTGGTATAGCTATAGAAAATATATTTAATACGGAGTGGAATGAAACGCAGTTTTTAACGGAATCACGTTTGCAAAACGAAACAGCTCCTGTAGAAGAAATTCACTTTACACCAGGAACACCATTTAACGCAAAAGCAAATATCACGTATACATTTTAATTTGCTGTTATCCTCTTTGCCCTTTTTGCAGCCTCAAACAAGGTTAATAAACTTAATAAAGTCTAAATGCAAAAATCTAAATAAAGAGGAAAAAAGTTTAATAGAAAAAAAAGATAACCAACATTATTAGTTTTTACTTTATTGATTTAAATAGAGTTTTTTAGTTTGTTTATTTGTTGGTAACTCCCGAAAGTCACTTGTTTAACTTAAATGGTTTAGTTGAATAGGGGGCTTTCTTTTTTGTAATATCCTAGCTTAAAATTACTTTAAGGTAATTTTTGTTTCATTTTTAAACTGCTTAATAATAAAAGAACTTTGTATGTTACTTACAATATCTAAGTTAGATAATTTATTCATAACAAAAACTTGATATTCGCTCATATCTTTAAGTATAACTTTTAGCAATATGTCATAATTACCAGCAATGTAGGAAACTTCAATAATTTCATCAATGGTTTTAGTATAAGCCTCAAAACGCTCAAAATATTTTTCTTGATGCTTAATTAAGGTAACTTGACAATAAACAATGAGGTTCTTTTCAACCATTTTAGGATTTACTAAAGCAACATACTTATTAATAATTCCTGTACTCTCAATTTTTTTTAAACGTTCGTAAGTTGGTGTTATGGATAAATTAACGCTACTAGCTAGCTGTTTAATAGTCATTTTACCATCTTCCTGTAGTAAATTAATAATTTCCTTATCTATTTTATCTAACTCTACCATATATTTTTTCTTTTTGAAACCATAAATTTACTTTATAAAGTTTTATTAAACTAATTTATGTTAATATAGTGGTATAATTTACCATATTTGTGTTTTAAATAGATTATTATTTTATGTAAGTGTAAATTTGTAGCATAAAATAACTTAAAATGAAAATAGAAGAAATATACAGTCGTATTAGCGAAAATGCAGACAACTTTCTTGGTTATCCTTTAGCCAAGGATTTTGATTTAAAAGCCTTTGCACCATTTTTAAATTTATGTATAAATAATGTAGGAGATCCAGAATCTCCTTCAACATTAGCAATAGATACAAAGGATATAGAGCAAAAGGTGATTTCTTTTTTTGCAGAAATGCTCTCATCATCTATAAAAGATGTTTGGGGGTATGTAACAAATGGTGGAACAGAAGGGAATCTTTATGGACTTTATCTAGCAAGAGAGAGTTTTAATAACCCTATAGTTTATTACAGTGAATCTACACATTATAGTGTAAAGAAAAACTTGCATTTGCTTAACTTAAAAAGTATAGTTGTAAGAAGCCAAGACAATGGAGAAATGGACTATAACGATTTAAATTCACTAATTACTTTACACCGTGATAA
>NZ_JBSHNS010000096.1:0-3648 GCF_053601635.1 Pontimicrobium sp. MEBiC01747 | reverse complement strand
TCTACTTTAACTTCTTTTATATCATGGTTAGATGTTTCTACTACCGTTTCTGTATTTGATGTAGGTAATACTGCGGTTAATAAGCCTACGGCTAGAATGCCTAGTAAAGTAATTTTGAAGGTTTTCATAATTGTTTGTTTTTTATAGTTTAAGGTTTGATAATTCTAAAAACTGAACACAACGTTATCGCAAAGATTTAATTCATTAATAAAATTAGATCTTGCACAAGTAGTTGTGCTTATAAAAACACATACAATTCATTAAGGGGAAGACACAAAAAACATGTACATACCCTTAATATTCAATGGACAAAAATAGTCTGTTAATACAAAAAAATTGTAGAGGGGTTTAACAAAACTTTAGCAAATATACAGATTTGCTAGTCTTAAAATTTATATTTTTCGATAAAATGCATGATTTAATGCTAAAAAGCTAGGTTTTGTGTTGTTTTTTTTTGTATATGAAACAGTATTGGTGAAGTATTGATGCAGAAAAGAAACAAGAAGTTTATACCGTAAAGCAACAAAATGAATAGTATATAAAATAAAAAAGCATCCCGATTTTCTATTAAAAGAAAAAAGGAAAGCTTTCCATCGGTTTAACTACTTAAACCATTGACAGACTACTACATCTGTCAAAACAACACAACTAAAATTATTTGCCAAAAAAAGCTCCAATCTCTTGGAGCTTTTTAGCAATTTAGCGGTCTGGACGGGACTCGAACCCGCGACCCCCTGCGTGACAGGCAGATATTCTAACCAACTGAACTACCAGACCGTTGCTTATTGCGAGTGCAAATATACACTCCTTTTTTAATATCGCAAGCGTTTTTTTAATTTTTTTTAAAAAAAATTTTACTAAATAAATTTTTGCCGTTCTATCATATATGCCGTTAAAATGGCATCAAAACTTCTATTTACATCAGCCTCAACGTATTTAATCCTATTTTGACCACATTTTATGCGTAAATTCTCGAAATAATTGCTCACTAATGATTCGTAATTTTCTTTTACAGAATCTGAATATAAATTAATAAACGCACCAGTTTCTACATCTACAAATCGTTTTGGTTTATTATCAAAGTCGAAAGTAAGCTCTTTATTTTTATCGAAAACATGAAATAAAACCACTTCATGCTTGTTATGTTTTAAATGTCTAAGGGCTTCAAATAGTTTATCTTCATCTGTTGTGGTTTGAAACATATCTGTAAACACAAAAATAAGAGAGCGTCTATGTATCTTCTCTGCTATTTGATGCAAGTACTTGTAAGTTTCTGTTTGCTTATTTACTGGCTTAGATAGTACCGCATTACTTAATTGCGCTAGTAACATTTGATGATGACGTTCGCTACCCTTCTCTGAAGCATAAAAATCATAAGCATTACTATATATACTTAAACCAACTGCATCTCGTTGTTTTTTTAATATATGCATTAAGGCTGCACTGGCTAAAGCAGAAAACCCAATTTTATTTAAATTGTCTATAGAGAATGATGTATTCAATTCGGGATAATGCATAGAGCTACTATTATCTAAAATGATATGACAACGTAAATTAGTTTCATCATCGTAACGCTTAGTATATAGTTTATCTGTTTTTGCAAAAAGCTTCCAATCTATATGACGTGTACTCTCTCCTTGATTATAAATTTTATGTTCCGCAAATTCTGCCGAAAAGCCATGAAATGGACTTTTATGCATTCCAGAAATGAAACCCTCTACAACTTGTTTGGCCAAATGTTCTAGGTTTTTAAATCCTCCAGCTTTATTAAGTTCTTCTTGTAAATTCATACTCGCATCTTTGCATTAAGAGTAAACCCCTTATTATTAGCCTAAACTAAAAAAGGTTTGCCGTATTGGCAAACCTTTTATCAATTCTTTGTGAATTTATATTATAAAAGCGAGTCTATAGCTTCTGCATATGCGTTTTTAGGCGCTACTCCTACTTGACGTCCAACCACTTCTCCGTTTTGAAATACTAAAACTGTAGGAATGTTTCTTACACCAAATTTTGCTGTAAACTCCTGGTTAGCATCAATATCTATTTTACCTACAACTGCTTTTCCTTCATACTCCTCACTAATTTGGTCTATAATTGGTCCAACCATTCTACATGGTCCACACCAAGCTGCCCAAAAATCTACCATTACAGGTTTATCACTCTTTAATACAATTTCTTCAAAATTTGCATCTGTTATTTCTAATGCCATAATACTTATAATTTAATTGTGTTTCTTATTTCACGTTAATATGCAATATTAGTCAAAAAAAATGCCAAAGCTTACACCCTTACAATTTGTTTTACTTATTGTCTTATTGTTTTGCCTTATCAATAAACTTAAATAAGCAACCAAAAAGTTGCTTATTTAAATTTTTACATTTAATTTAGCAACCAATTAGTTGCGTATTTTTAATTAAAAAGCATACACCATGAAAGATGTTATTACAAAAGAAAAAGTATTTAATCACCCTATAGACACTATTTGGAGTGCAATAACTAAAGCTGAAGAAATTTCTGCTTGGTTTATTAAAGCAGACTTTAAAGCCGAAAATGGTTATAAGTATACATTTACAGCTAGTAAAGATAAAGGTTGCTTAACTATAAGTGGAGAAGTAAAAGCCTCTTCACCATATACTTTAATTTACACTTGGATTGTAGAAAATACTACTGTTGAAACTACTGTAAAATGGAACTTAATTCCTATTAAAAACGGAGGTACCAAACTACAATTAGAACATTCTGGCATTTCTAATTATGAAGGTGACACCGCTGTAAAAATGTTTGAAATCTTTAGTGGCGGCTGGGATGGCTGTATTAGTGGTTTATTAAATTACTTAAACAAAGAAGTTAATGCAGGATAGAGTAACAACACTTTTTAAGGCTATTGCCGACCCTAAAAGGCGTGCCATTTTTCATGCTTTAATTATTGCAACATCTGCATTATCTATTACACAAATAGCAAACACCTTCGACATTAGCAGACAAGGTGTCACAAAGCATATTAAAACTTTAGAAAACGCAGGTTTAGTAACTATAACTAACAAAGGACGTGAACGTTTTTGTTTCCCTAACGCAAAACCTTTACAAGACATAAATAAATGGTTAAAATTCTACGAACAGTTCTGGACAGACTCCTTAGATAATTTAGGTGATTATTTAAACAAAAAAAATGCTTAATACGTTTTAAGCGTTTTTATTAATAGCTTGTTTAAATCTACTCTTAAGTGTTTTTGGTCTTGCTCTAATACAACGACAGCTAAAGAAGCGTTTAATTCGGGGAAATAATATGCCGTTGTTCCCCAAAACCCATTATGTCCATAACCTTTAATGTTATTATATTCTACAGAGGTTAACCCTAGATAATAATCGCCTTCCATATCTTTTTTAGGATTAGCTTTAGCATATAGTAGTTGTAGTGTTTTTTCGTTTTGAAACACTTTATTACTAAAAACATTTTGAAAAAAAAGAGCTAAATCCTTAGGCGTGGAGGCTATACCTCCACCTCCGTACAAATCGAATGTATGGCTAATACTATAATTATTTATGTTAGCAGAAGACACATATTGGTATGCCATAGGTTTTACATTATTAGGATAACTTTCTAAGGTTGTAAACCATGTTTTATTTAAATGCAATGCAGTGTAACCT
>NZ_JBSHNS010000095.1:0-21439 GCF_053601635.1 Pontimicrobium sp. MEBiC01747 | reverse complement strand
AGCTAAAGCCTTAGAAAAAGAACATGAAGAATATGCAAGATTACTTGAAGAAAAGGCAGCTGGAAATAATAATTTATTTTTTGAAGGAGCAGCAAATCAAAAAGTAAGAAAGGTAATTAAAATAAAAATGCCTAAAAAAGCTAAACTAAAACTAAACGTTAAGCATGGAGAACTTAAAATGGTTTCGGTAATACATAACCCAAAAGGGAACATTGCGCATGCAACATTACAAGCAGATAACATTAATGGAAGTGATACTTCCATTAATGTATCTTACTCAGATGTAAATGTTAGCGATTGGGCAGAAGGGGAGTTAGAGCTAAATTATGTTGAGAATGCTATGTTGAAAAGTGTAAATAATATTATTTTAAATTCTGTATCCTCAAATGTAATAGTCAATCGTTTAGGAGGAAATACTGTAATAAATGGTAGTTTTGGCGATTTAATAATTAAAGATATTTTACCATCATTTAATAATTTAAACCTTGTTTTAGAAAATAGCGAAGCCTCTCTTAAATTACCAAAATCTACAGATTTTAATTTAATTTTTAAAGGAAAACGATCGTTGTTTAATAATAAAAATATAAGTAAAACAACCATAAAAAACACTCCAAATAATAGTATGAATACAAATAAAACTATTGTAATAAATGCAAAATACAGTAGTGTAGTTACTCAATAAATAATTAAAAGTAGCGTGAGTTTATTATATACAATATAAATTCGAAAATAAATCTTCTTCTATTTGTATAAGTGTATACAAAAATTACGTTTAGTTTATTATTCTTACTAAGTTACAGAAATTTATAAGCTAAACTCCATGGCTTTAAAGTAGATAATAAAAGTTTCTGCTTCAATATCGTATTGAATATGCCCATTAAGCTGTTCGGTTAAAACATAAACTAGTTTCATTCCTAACGAATTGCTCGATTCAAAATCGAAATCTTTATTTACACCATTACCATTATCTAAATAAATTAATTCAAAAATATCTTCTTTTTTAGTAATAGAAATTTTAATCTTATTTATACTTTTTTTAGAAAAGGCATACTTATAAGAATTAGTTACTAACTCGTTAATAATTAAACCAAGATTAGCGGTAGTATCTGCTCCAAAAATTAAATCCTCTGGAACATTAATTTCTTTTGAGACATAGACTTCTTTTCCGCCAATAGTATTCTCAACAAAAGCAATAAGCTGTACTATATACTCTTTAGTTTTAATATCTTGTAGAGAGGCGCTATTGTATAACTTCTCGTGAACCAAAGACATCGATTGTATTCTATTTCTACTCTCTTCTAAAGCTTTTATAATTTTTTCATCTTGGTATTCATCTTCTTGTAATTCTAGTAAACCAGAAATCATTTGCATGTTATTTTTTACCCTATGATGAATCTCTTTTATTAAAGTTTGATTTTTATGTAAGCTATGTTCTAAAGCTTCATTTTTTAATTCTATTTCTTTATTAGCAGCCTTTAACCCAGCATTAAGTTTTTTATTTTTAGATAACTGAAATAATAATATAATAGAAAATAACATAAAAACGGCATACCAAGAGTACGATAACCACATAAAAGCATTATTTATAGTAGGCGTCTCTTTGTAAGCACTTGTAATATTTAAGTTTAAACCATAAAGGTTAATACTAGACGAAATAATATCTTTATTTAAGAAATCAAAGTTTTGGTAAAATTCAAGATCTCTATTAGTATTGTAAATTTTGGTACCATCGTAAACAGCTTCTCTAGATAAATCTATAGTATTATTTATTGTAAATTGATGTATAAACTGGAGGTCTATATCATTGTCATAAAATGTATTTAATAAATATTTTACATCTACAATAGGAGATATGTAACCAACAACTTCATTCTCATAGTTTTTTGCAGAAAAATTAAACGGAAAACCAGCCCAGCCCTCTTTTAAATTAATGGGAGGGAAAAGGCTAATGCTATCTTGCATCATTAACTCTTCAAGTTTTTTTAATTCTTCTTTTGGTCTAAAATCTCTGGCAGAAACTCCTTTTAAATTAGATGGGTCTATTTGGTTTGGCGAGATAACATATTTAATAACATGGGCTTTATCAACATAATTTACCAACAAAGAATCATTAAATTTTAAGTCTCTAAGAAGATCGTGTAAGTAGTTTTGAATTTGTTCTTCTTTAGGAAATTCTTTAGAATTTTTTACATACCCTCTTATAGAAGATACAAGTGTTGCATAGTTATCAATTCTAGATTCTGCATCAGAGACAGCATTTAGGTGAATTTTATTTAACTTATCTATTTGTTTTTGCTTCTCTGTATTATTATAAGAGTTAATTAGATGCTGCAATACAACCCCTCCAACAATGAGCGCTATTATTAATATAATGTGATATTTAAGGTGTTTCACAATTTATGGTTGCTTGTGCGAGGGAAGAATACATTTTCAATACTGAATAAATGCGATAACGAAAGTAAAAATATAATTCAATTTAACAATAAGATAGCGCTGTTTTTTTTATGTTTTCTAACTATAAATCAACATTTTAATTAAGTTAGTGTAACAAAATTACTAGTACTATTACACTGTTTGTTGGCTATTTAGTTTCTTTCTAAATTAAAAAACAGGTATTTATACTTGGTTTTTTAAAAGAACAGAAAAGTACATTTATAAAGCTTAAAAATTACATGTAAATTGACTAACTTAAATATAACCAAATTATGAGTGGAGATAAAATATCAAGATTAGGATTATCCAACAAAGAAATGGCTAGTAAATATGGTCCATTGTCAGGATTAATTGGTACATGGTCTGGTAATCAAGGTGTAAACCTTATAGCCGTTCCAGACCAAAAAGGGAGTTTTACTCTTTTAGTAGCGCCTTATTACGAAACCTTAACTGTAACCGCTTTAAGTAGCCCAACACCAAATAGAGGTTTAAAAACTATAGAAAATATACCTACCTTAATGTATAGTTTAATGATTCATGATGCTACAAATAATGAATTAATGCATGCCGAAAATGGTATATGGGAACTATTAGATGGCTCAAAAGATAACGATGGATATAATTTAGCAAGAATCTCTACAGTACCACATGGCGATGCTATTATGGCCCTAGGAAACGCTACAGAAACCAAAGGAAGACCAAATATAGATTCTAACTTAAGTTCTTCTCCAGTATTAGATTTTCCTACGTTTGGTTATGGAGAAGCAGTATACAACGATGTATATGTTCCAGGGTTTATTACAAGAAAACCAAATCAATACCTTATAGATCATTTAGATAAACAAGAAAAAGAGGGAAAAACTGTAATAAGTAGTATTAATCTAAATGTAAGTACAGCTAACAATGGAGGTATTAACAATATACCATCAATAAATAAAAATGCAGATGCTACAGCCTTTAATAGTACTTTTTGGATAGAAACTGTACAGAATTCTAAAACAGGGAGAACTTTTCAGCAATTACAATATTCACAAAACACTAACATTAATTTTCCTGTAAAAGGGACACCAAAGGGAAAAACAATTGGTTGGCCTCACATTAATGTTAATACTCTAATTAAACAATAATAATATGCTTACACCAGAAAAACTAGAAGATTTACGTAAACATTTACAAACAGCTGTAGAAGTAGAGTTAAGTACAATACCATTATACTTATATACCTATTATTCTATAAACCGCACCCCAACTTTAAAAATTAAAGACGAAAAAAGAGCTAATGAAATAAATACCTTTGCAAACAAAGCAGGAGGCGTATTAATGAGTGTTGCAGTAGAAGAAATGTTACACCTATCATTAGCCAGTAATATTTTAAAATCGTTAGGAGGTTCTCCTGCAATTTATAATAAATCCCCTAAAAGCTATCCAACAAACTTATTGCATCATAAAGATGGGTTTTCAATAGGATTATCAAAACTAACGCAATCACAGCTTCAAAAATTTATGGATGTTGAAAAACCAGCGCCAGTAGAAGAAAAACCAGAAGGAGACCAATGGGAAACATTAGGGCAGTTTTATGAGTATATCGCTAATTTAGTAAAACAAACAGAACCATGGGATTATACTAATCCAGACAACCAATTAGTAGATGGAAGAGGCTATTATGCGCCAAATAATATAGACACAGTATATGCTAAAGATGCTGCACAGTCTGCATCTACAGTAGAATATGCTAATAGTGATGATAGTGGAGGATTAAAACAAATTAAAAATAAAGAAGATGCTTTAGCAGCTATAACAGAAATCTCAGAACAAGGAGAAGGTTTTCGCACAAGCCCTTCGCATGAGTATGACGATCCCTCACATCAAGAAGACAGTCACTGGTATAAGTATAGCGAACTAAATACCAAGTTCTTTGACTTAGAGCTAACAGAAGAAGAAAAATCACAATTTATACACAATTTTCCAGAGAATCCAAAAGCTAGTGATTTGTCAGACAATTATAAGCTTATTGTAGATTTAAATAATGCTGTTTATTCGTATTTATTATGGATGACAGAAATGAGTTTTACACTGCAAGGTACAGCACAATCTAGTATGTTTTATATAGGGATGCATAAAGGAATGATTTTTATTTTAGATAAAATTATAGGAGGTATGCGTAATTTAACCTACCAAGGAGCAGATAAAAAAACATACCATTTATCTCCTAGTTTTGAAAATTTTGAATTTACATCTAAAGAATTAGCAAAAAGTGAGTTAGTAGCATTAGCAGAACTAGTTTCTGCAGCTAATCCTAAACTTGGATGGGATGGTATTGTAGGAAGAATAAAAGACCTTCCAGATGTAAATGTTATTGGAAATAAAGTAAGTTTTGCCTAAATTTAAAACGACATAAACCATTATGAAAAATATTATATATAGCCCTGTAAACGACGAAAAAAGCTTTGGATCTAGCTGTGGTACAAAGCCATCGAGCTGTAGTACACCATCTGGACCAAGTGTTATTCCAAACCCAAAAGAATTACATGCCTGTATGGGGTTAAATGCTTGTAAAGGTCATGACCGATTAGGAACTAATGATTGTGCAGGAATGGGAGAATGTGCTACTGCTTCTATGCATTCTTGCCACACATTAAACGATTGTAGAAATCAAGGCGGTTGTGGATTATATGGCACACCAGATGAACAAAACAATCCAGGAAACAATTCCTGTTCATGGCAAGGCTCATGCGCTGTCCCAATTAATGCAGAACGTTTTTCTACCGAAGGACCAAATCGAGGAAAAAGTGTATGGAAACGAGCAAGAGTGGTTTTTGAAGAAAAAATGCTTGAAGCCAACAGACAATTTGGAGATTCTCCAATGGAAGGAGGTCCAACCATGGACTACATAAATAAAAACTTTACTGGCTACGCAGCTTGTGGTGCAAGTGGCTTAAGTGGAGGAGGAACTTGTTCTTAAACAGTTATAATTTGAAGCAAAATACAATAAAAGACACCCTAAAATCCCTTCCAAATCTTGGCTTGGGATTAGGGTTACGTCACACGCACTTTCAACACATATTAGCACATTTTCCAGAAGTAGATTGGTTCGAGATTATTTCGGAAAACTTTATGTATTCTCATGGGAAACCTAGATACATTTTACAGCAAATAGCAGAACGTTACCCCATAGTTATGCATGGAGTGTCTATGTCTATAGGCAGTACAGAACCATTAAATACAGATTATTTAAAAAAACTTAAAATTTTGGCAGAAGAGGTTAAACCAAAATGGATTAGTGACCATTTGTGTTGGACAGGAGTTTTAGGTGCAAATACACACGATTTATTGCCCTTACCATTAACCGAAGAAACTTTAAAGCATGTATGTAGTAGAGTTGAAACTGTGCAAGAGTATTTAAAAAGACCACTAATAATAGAAAACCCTAGTACTTATTTAGATTTTAATCAATCTACAATACCAGAAGCAGAGTTTTTAAAATTAATGGTTGAACAAACTGGGTGTGGGCTGTTATTAGACGTAAATAATACTTACGTAAGTTGCTTTAATTCTGGCGAAGACCCGATAAAATATATTAAAACATTACCACACGAATCTATTGTACAAATGCATCTAGCAGGACATCAAAACTGTGGTACACATATAATAGATACCCATGACAGAAAAGTAACTAAGGAAGTTTGGGAACTGTTTCATTTAGCATGGACATTAACAGGAGGAACAGCTACATTATTAGAATGGGATGGTAATATACCATCATTTGAAGATTGTATTAAAGAATTGCATAAAGCAAAAGATTACATGCTGAGTCCAACAGGGAATTCTGAAATAACTGTAGATACTTTAAATAAAACAGAAGAATTATCTACACCTATAGACTTTATGGTTAACCCATTAATGGGGGAAACAATACACTCTAATTAGTTATGGAAAAACCATCAGAAGAATTACTAGATATCCAAAAATGGATGCAATCCTCACTAATAGACCCTAAATTAGAAAATATTGATTTAGTAGACCACTATGTCTCGCCATCTAAAACACTAACTGCACATCAAAGATTAGCAATATATCAACGATCATATTATAGTAGATTAATAGAATGCATGCGAGAACAGTTTAAAGCGTTACGGCATACATTAGGAGATGATTTATTTGACGATTTTTCTAGACTATATTTAAAAGCAAAACCATCATCAAGCCCAAGTTTAGCCGATTTAGGAAAAGACTTTCCTAATTTTCTTAATAAAACGAGACCAGATAAAGATAATCCTGAACTTTGGATAGATTTTATGATCGCTATGGCACAATTTGAGTGCGATCTCTATCGAATTTTTGATCAAGAAGGAAGCGAAGGAAAACCATTAGCAGATAAAAATACTTTAAATGAAAACCTAAAACTTCAAAAATGCTTTTCTATACATACTTATCCTTTTGATGTTAATACTTACTATCAGCAAGTTGCTCAAAAAAATAATCCTGAAATATCCAGAACAAATAAAATATATATAGCGTTTGTAAGAACAAATTACCAAGTTTACATTATTAACTTGACAGCTATTCAATATCAGTTTTTAGAATCTTTACAAAAAGGAGAGGCCGTTTTAGATATCTTACAACGTTTCTCTACAGAATCTGGTTTGCCAATAAATACAATTAATAAAGAGTGGTTACAGTGGAAGAATACTTGGGTTGAGAAAGGCCTTTTCTTGAAAGGTTAATACATTTCTATTAAGTATTGTGTGTAGTTTAAAATTATAAAACATCTTGTAATTCTAGAATAGTATTTATTACTAGAAAATCAATTTTTTAGTACATAAGGATTAGAAAGAATTACTTTTAAAAATAAAAAAGCCTGAAACATAAATGTTTAGGCTTTTTTATTTTTGTATTAAGATGAGTTTTACTGAACATTTACGCCTGTAAATGTCACTTGAATATCTGTTTCACCTCCAGCATTTGTAATATCTCCATCACTAACTCCAGCAGCAGATTTATTAGGCTCATGACGTAATGTAATAGTTAAATTTCCTGTAGCAGCCGCAGTAGTAGTAGCAGTAAAAGAAATACCTATAGGATTCCCATTACCATCTTGATCTGCATAAGCTATAGTCGCTATACTATTAGTTGCTGTAAAGAAAAATTGATGATCTTCGTCCTCTTCTGCAACTTCTGTTGTAATATTTTCTGCAGGGTCTTCTGTTTCATTTAATAAAACAATTGTACCATTATAAGTTGTATTTGCTGCTAAATTTCCAGATACAGTAATAACAGGAGCATCAGGCCCATCGCCATCTAAATCTTGGCTTCTCATAACTATTGTAGTGCCTCCTCCTTGCGGAACTAATGTGGCAGTAAGTGTTGTAATAACTTCTTCTTCATTTACTGGAGCAGGAGTACTATCATCATCATTAGAACATGAACTAAATATTACTGTTGTAAGGACTAAAGTTAAAATTTTTATTGTTTTCATTTTTTTTACGGTTTAGTATTTTTAATAATTAATTTTTAAAGATAACATCACATTCCTTCCTATATCATCTGTAAAGTATCTTAATCTGTTTAAGTAATCTCTGTATGAAGTATTAAATATATTATTCACATTAATACCTAATACAATTGGTACATTCTTTTGCTTATTTAATGTAAAGCTACTAGCAAAATGTAGTACATGATAAGCACTAGGTGGTGTACTAATGTCTATAAGTACATTAGTTCCTGTGCTTGGTATAAATTGTTCAAAATTATTGTTTGGGTAGCGCGATTGTTTTGCTGTAAATTCACTAGTAATACTGCTTTTAAACCCATTCCAGTTTTCTTTTGTAAAGTTTATGCTTGTTACAGTTTTAAAAGCTGGAATATCTATTAATGGGCGTTTATTTTTAGTATCGTCTCCTTTAATGTAAGATGATGTATTGCTAATACTCCATTGTTTGTTAAGCTTATAATTTAAAGCAATATCAAAACCAAACAAAACAGCATTAGATTGCTTATACTCCCATACAGGGAAGGCACCTCTAATAGTTTGCTCCGTTCCACTTGGCTCTATATAAATAAAGTCGTTAATGGCATTATAATAGGTTTCAAAAGTAGATGAAAAAGCATCATTAGCATAAGTAAGTGTACCCGAAAATCTATGAGATTGTTCTTGTTTAATTCTCAAATCTCCGAGTTCTATACGTGCTGCAGAATGATGTAAACCATCACTAAATAATTCAGCAGGATTTGGTGCTCTATTAGATAAACTGTAATTAAACGCTACAGTTGCTTTTGCATTTAAAGCATATTTTATACCTGTTGCTGCTGAAATATTATGATATTCAAATTTAGGGTTTACTAATAATTGTGTGCCAATATCATCTATAATAATATCTGCAAAATCTATAGCGTAACCACGTTCTGCCCAACGACTTTTTTGATAAAATTTTTGAGCATTAATAACATTAAAATCATAACGTAATCCAGCGTCAATAATAGTTTTATCATTTAAGCGCCATTCTGTTGTAACAAAAGCACCAAAGTCGGTTTTTTCGTAATCCGGAATTAAGCGTCTTACACCAGTTTCAGGATTAGCAAAATTATCTTGATACCTAAAGAGTATACCGGTATGAAATTTTCTATCTCTATTGGCATCAAATTTAAAATCGGCTAATAAAGATTGTGTTTTTAATGTTAAGTCTACAGCAGGCTTGTCTCTATCTGAACCAACACGTTTATCAAATTCAAATCTTTGATTGTTTTGAAAATCATACTGTAACGTTAATTTTCCTAAACTTTCAAAGCGCTTGTAAAACTTAGTTTTTACTAAATGATGTGTAACCTCTTGTTTTGGATTATTAATGTCATAACTAAAATCATTTTCAATTAGCGGTTCATTACTATTAATAGCATTAACAAGGTCTTCTATGTTACCAATGTGTGATGCACTAAGAATACCTGTAGTATTATCAACAAAACTATAGAAAACATCAAACCCTTTTTCAAATTGTTTAAATCCACCACGAATAGAAAAAGCTTTAGCATTTAAACCTGTATTTGTAAGGTTGTATTTTGGCGCTTTAAAATCTCCAAAACGTTTATAACTACCTTGCCCAGTAACAAACCACCCTTCTTTATAGGTTTTGGTTAAAGAGGTGCTAATATTACCTCCACGACCATTAGTCTGTCCATTAATAATAGTTTTTCCAAATAAAGAATCTTTACTAATGGTTTTTATAGGGTTAAGTACTACAACACCACCAATAGCGTCTCCTCCATAAGCTAAAGCTCCAGCTCCTTTTATAACAGAAAGGCTTCCAGCAGTATTTATGTCTATATTTGGAGCATGTTCAATACCCCATTCTTGGTCCTGTAGTCTAACGCCATCAGTCATGATAAGAATTCTACTACTATGTAGACCATTAATAACAGGTTTAACAATTGTGTTACCTGTATTAATAGAAGACACGCCACTAACTTCCTTTAAAGCATCACCTAAAGAGCCACTACTATAAGCTTCTAGAGTTTCTTGTTTTAAAACGGTTTCTTGAGCCGTTACTGTCTTTTTTGAAGCAGATACGCCTTTTACTGTGACCTCATTTAACTCTTCTGAGTGATGTTCTAATTTAATAGAGCCAAAAGTGTCTCCAGCAATCTCAACATCTATAGTGTTAGTTTCGCATCCTACATGCGATACTTCTATAGTTATTAAACCATTACAAAGGTTTTCAAATTTAAATTTTCCATTGGTGTCAGTTGAAGTATATAAGTCTAATGTTTTAAGATGTACGGTAGCGCCCGATAAAAAGGTGCCATCATGAAAATCTTTTACTTCACCTATATACGTATAACTGCAATTTTGACTAATTACTAGCTGACTAATAGTAGCTAATAAAAGCGCTATACAATATTTCATGTGTATTGTTTATTTGTTTCTATATAAAATATAATCTATTATATGTATGTAGAAACTGGAGGCGCTCTTAGAGAAAATGATAAATATTTAGGATTATATAGGTAGGAATATGAATAAAATATCTGTTTTGAAAATGACTCTGTTTTTATTAGATCATAATTACTAACAATATTTAAGTAGTCTTGATTAAGTTTAAATAAACAAAGATCACAATCCTTTTCTAATTTATGAAGGTGTGTTTTGTAATGGTTATTACAAGTTTCATGATGATGCTCATGTTCAAGTTTATGAATAGAGCTAAGCGTTATAGGCACAAGAATGCTCATTACTAATGTAATGGCAATAATTTTAGGTATAAAGTGCTCTTTCAAGTATAACATGCTAGCACAAATATAACAACTTTATTAAAAAACGAGCATTATATATTAACAAAGACTTAACGTTTAAAATTAAATAGAAAAAAACTCATTCTCTCATTAATTTAATAATGGTGTTAATTATAAATTATGTTCTAGTATAAATACAAAATTGTACAGTTTTTTTATCTTTTATAAGCAATTTAATAAGAGTTATTTTTAAATTTTAAATAAAAGAGTAGACTTGTGTTAACTAGCTGAAATTCAGTGTTAATTGTATGGGGTAGTATAGCCTGTTATTTATAAAAATGAGAGGTAATTATTTAATATTTTAATTAGGCTAAAATATATTTGTTTAACTAATTCTGTTTATTTAATAATTAATACCCCTCTTTAAAATTGAGTATTAACGATATCTTCAATTCATTCTTATCAATAAGTTCTGTAGTAGGATTTAGTTTTTGTGCTTTATTATTAACTTCAAAAAACAGAAACAAAAAAAGTATTATTTATTTAGGTTTATTAGTGTTTACTATTTCTATAAATAATCTACAATCATGGATTTTAGCTAAAAACTTATTTCAACATAAATTTGCGCTTGATTATATTCAAATTCCATGGCATTTTTTAATAGCTCCTTTTTTTTACAAATTTCAAGTACATTATTTAGAAATAGGAGAGAAGTCTTATAAGCTTTTAAAAATAATTATACCATTATTTCTGTTGTCTACAATTTTCCAGATTACTTTTACCTTAGTTTATAGTAGTAGTAACCAAAATATAGAAAGATTAGACTATTTATATGAACGATATACCTCTATAGATGAAGTGTTCAGTCTTGTAATATCATTAGGAACTTTTGGCTATTCATACTATATATTAAATAAAAAAGAAAAATTATTCTCTAAAATTTTAATGTTCGACAATTTATGCTGGCTCTACACTTTTTTTAAAATTGGTACTTTAGGCTATATACTTTGGATATTTGCTTTAGTAGTTAAAATTAAAATGGATTTTAGTGGTTTTATATTTTCTTATTATCCACTTAGAGTATATACAACAGTATTGATTTATTGGATAAGTTATCAAGCTATAGTTCGCCTCAATTTATTAAATGAAAGGCGGGATTTAAGAGTTGCTATTTTAGAAAAAAATGAAACTAAAAAGGGGCTTTATCTAGATTCTAAAAATGAGGACTTCATTAAAATAGAAAAATATATAGTTGAAAATAATAAGTTTACCGAATCAAAAATATCTAGAGATATACTCGCGACCGAATTAAAAATTAATAAGAACAAATTATCTCTTTTAATTAATAGTGAAGCAAATAAGACTTTTATAGAATATATGAATGACTTTCGTATAAATCATGCAAAAAAAATATTAATAAATAAAGAGTATAGTAAGTATACCATAACAGCTATAGGGTTAGAATCTGGCTTTAATTCTAAATCTACCTTTTATCATATTTTTAAGAAGCAAACAGGAATGACTCCATTAGAATATAAAAAAACACATTCTTATTTTTAGTAGTCCGAGAATGTACTAAATAGTCCAACAGTGTACTTTTAAGTACATTCTCGGATTCTTCTTTCTTTTAAACAATTTATCATTACAAAGCTATTGCGAATATAAATTAGTCTACAACAGAACTTAATTATGTTTAAGTTTTTTTAATGCATTACGTTTAAAAACACATTCAAAAATACAATGACCGTAAAATATATAACGGCAAAAGTCACTCACTTAAAAGAGAATGAATGTTAAATAAGACAAAATGTAAAACTTTAAGATTAATTATTTAAGCGTAACAGTAATAAAAACATCGAACCTTTAAAATAAAGGCATTATTAACAATTTTAAATTTAAAAAAATGAAAAAATTAGTTTTAGTATTAGCTATCGTATTTATTAGTAGCAGCAGTTTTGTAAATGCTAATAGTAGTGACAGTACATTGTTATATGGAGATTGTACAGCATCAGCATGGAATTTTGGTACTGATTATGGAGATGGAAATGAGGCAGATGAATATTTTTGGACAAATTTATATTTTGAAGCATACTGTAATGATGATGGTAGTTTCTTTAAAGAAGGTGTAAATGGAGGGTATTAAGAATAATGTTTAATTGAAGAGAGGACCATGTGTCCTCTCAATTTATATGATTATATGAATAAATTTATATTAACAATAAGCCTTTTAGTCTTTTCTAACGCTTTCTGCCAAATAGACAACGCAATCGTAGAATATAAAAAAGTTAGATTAAAAAAAGTTTTTAAAGAGAGTAAAAAGGAAGCATTAGCAAACTTTGAAAAAGGAGCTAAAATAGAAGAATTTGTAAATAAATCTTTAAAAGAGGCCGTTTTTAGCTTAAGCTATAAAGGTGGTGAAAGTTTTTTTCAAGTTAGGAATACAATGGAAATTTCCAAAAGTAGAGCTTTTAAAATGTCACTTGGACCAGATGGAAGTAGTAAATATTATAATTCTAAAAATGAAATTTTAAGAGAAATAAACATTTTTGGAGAAGATTTTTTAATTTCAAAAGCCCAGTATAAATGGGACTTAAAAACAGAAACAAAGACAATAGGTGGCTATAATTGTTATAAAGCAGTTCTAGTTGAAAAAATGAAGACCAGAAAAGGAAGTAAAAATGTTCTTGTAGAAGCATGGTATACTCCAGAAATAAATATTCCTTTTGGCCCTATAGGTTATTCAGGATTGCCAGGTTTAATATTAGAGCTTAAACGAAATAATATTAAATATTATGCAGAAAATATTAAGTTGAATCCAGAAGATAAATTCACAATAAAAAAACTAACAAAAGGGAAGAAAGTTAGCGAAGAAGAGTTTTACGATATAGCGATTAAGACGGTAAAAGATTTTAGGAAAAATAGAGGCTATTAAAATATGCTTTATAATAGAATTGTCTTTTACTTTATTATTTTTTACTCATGTAATCTATACTCTCAAAGTATAAGCCAAAAAGGCTTTGTAAAAGATAGTTTAGAAAACCCATTAACTTATGCTAATGTAATAGCGAAACCTCAAGGAGAAAACCAAAACTTGGTTTTTGCAATTAGCGATGATGATGGAAAATATAGTTTACAGCTAAAAAAAGGTGTTAATTATAACATTAGTGTGAGTTTTATGGGATATGAGTCTATAAACTATGTAATAACACCAGTAGAAAATGTAACTAAAAATTTTATCTTAAAAGAAACTGAAAACAGATTAGATGAAGTCGTCATTCAATTGCCTGTAACAGTAAAGCAAGACACTATTATATATAATGTAAAACATTTTATAACAGAAAAAGAACGTAAACTTAAAAACGTACTTAAAAAGTTGCCAGGAGTAGAGGTCGATAATAATGGAGATGTTACAGTTAAAGGCAAAAAAATAACTAAAATGCTTGTAGAGGGGAAAGCATTTTTTGGAGGAAGTACAAAACTAGCTGTAAATAATATCCCTGCAAATGCAATAGAAAAAATAGAAGTATTAGATAATTATAACGATGTTGCCTTTTTAAAAAACATCACTGAGAGTGATGATATGGCGATGAATATTCGGCTCAAAAAAAATAAAAAACATTTTGTTTTTGGTGATATTGAAGCAGGTAAAGGTGAACAAGATTTTTATAAAGCAAATACTAAACTCTTTTATTATTCAACTAAAACCAATGTCAATTTCATTAGTGACTTCAATAATGCTGGAGAGAAAAAGTTTACATTCAAAGACTATTTAAACTTTTCAGGAGGAGTTAATGCCGTTTTTGATGGTAATTTTAATTTTAATGGAGAAGATTTTAAACAATTTATACAATCAAATGATGTAATAAAAAGTCAAGACCGTTTTGGAGCTTTAAATATTAGGAAAACCCCTTCAAAAAAAATAAACATTTCTGGCTACACTATTTTCGCAAATAATAATACAGAAAACTATCAAGAAGTTACTAATGAATATTCTGCTTTTAGTGAAAAAAAGAATACTCAAAATAATTTAAAAAATATTCTAGGAATAGGAAAAGTTAATATTGAATATACGCCTGACCATATCGAAAAATGGTCTATTAAAAGTCAAGTAAAAAGAAATAATAATTATAGAGATAATTCTATTTTTTCTACTGTAAATAATATTAATAATGAGATAAATGCCGATAACTCTAATACAACGCTACATGCAAATCAAAATATTGAGTGGCATAAAAAGCAATCACAAAAGCATACTTTTTCAGGAATCTTAAATTATATATTCGAAGAACGTGAACTATATACTTTATGGAATACCGAACAATTTATTTTACAAGGTTTAATACCTGTAGATACTACTCAAAATGAATTAATTTTACAACAGCATAAAGAAAATAAAAAACACCATATACATTCGGTTTTTAAAGATTTTTGGATACTTAATAATAAAAATCATGTTTATTCAACCATAGGGAATATATATCTACAAGAAAAATTTATAAGTAACGATAAACAGCTTTTAGATAATAATACCCAAAACAATTTTGATATTGCTGGATTTAATAATAGAGCAACTTTTAAATTAAATGATTTTTTTATTGGACTGCATTATAAGTTTCAAACTGGAATTTTTACTTTCAAACAAGGCGGATATTTACATAAATATAATTGGAAAATTAACCAGCAAAACACATTAATTAAGAATAAATGGGTTGTATTGCCAGATTTTTCTCTAAAAATAGAGTTTAATAAGTCTAAAAAAATTCAAGTTAATTATAACCTCAAATCTAACTTTTCAAATGCATCACAATTAGCTAATAGGTTTTATTTACAATCGTATAATTCGGTATTTAAAGGAAATAGTACTTTAGAAAACGAATTATTACATTCAGCAAGAATACAATATAGACGATTTAGTATATACAGAGGTTTATTATTAACAGCAAGTATTAACTATACTAAAAAAGTAAAAGGTTATAGAAATGCAGTCGATTTTGATGGGATTAACCAGTTTTTAACTATACAAATGATAGAGAATCCAAATGAAAATTGGAGACTAGCAACATCTATTAGAAAGAAAATAGGTAACATTAAATATAAAGGAGGTCTCAATTATAATAATTCTAAATATTTACAAAGCATTAATAATAGTTTTGTAACAAATAAAAATGAAAACTATACATTTAATGTTGGTGCTGAAACAGTATTTGAAGACTTTCCAATAGTTAAACTAGGGTTTAAAAAAAGTATAGGAAATTATTTTTCTAATAATTCAAAGTCTAAATTTATAACAGATGAACCTTACTTGAGTTTAGAGCACGAATTTTTAAATGATTTTGTTTTTTCTTATAGTTATGCACAATATAATTACCAAAATAAAGAGCAAAACCTTAATAATAAATACAATTTAAGTGAAGCTTCTTTATTTTATAAAAAGGAAAATAGTCCATGGAGTTTTGAATTGAATGCTAAAAACGTATTTAATACTAAATTTAAGCAAAGCAATCAATTCTCAGATTATTTAATTTCTGATACAAAAACCTTTATTTTACCTAGGGTTATAATGCTTTCAATTGGATATAACTTGTAAATAATGAAGAAAAGAAATAACTTCTTTATATTGTTCAACTTTAGTTATTAATCACTATAAGAAGTAAAAAGAGAAATTTTAATATTTAAGAGCCTGTATAAAGGCATTTAAAGGACTTTTTGTTGATATACAGTTTTCTACTTTAAGTCTATGGGTAACAATTTGGAGATGTCTTGGATATAAGATTAAAACAAATAGTTATTACTAACAATTAAAATTTTTAAAAAATGAAAAAATGTCTTTTACTTTTTATTTTATTTACCACCCATTTAATTATGGGGCAGGAAAACTTAATAGAAAACCCAGGCTTTGAAAGTGGTGCCTTATCTTGGACCATTAATCAAGTAGATCACGCAACAGGATGGAGTAATGGCTGTCGAAAACAGTTTTTAGGTAGTGAAGGTACTTCTCCTGATTTATATGACAGAAACGGATATCGTAGTTGTTTTGTAGAAAAAGGACTGCTTCCGCGTATAAATGGAGAAACAAACAATCGCTATGTGCACATGTTTAATGGAGGAGAAACAGACCCTACTACAGGAGAATCTGTAAAAGCAACAATAATAGAAACTTTATCTGAGGCATATTCCTATCAAGTGTCGTGTTATGTTTCTAGAGAAATATCGGATCCAGCAGAAGATCCTAGCCTTCAACTTGAGTTTGTGTTAAGAAACAATGATAATTGCGATGTAGAAAAAATTGTTCATACTAGTACTTACATTACCCCTGTTTTTAAATATAATACCTGTAGTAAGCCTCCAGCTCAACCATCTACAGATTGGAGGCAGAAACTTGGATATTTTAATTTGGATGCAGGAGATATTAGTGAAAATTATAACAGATTAGAAATAAGAATAAAAGGCCATGGTAATATTCTAAGCCCTGTTTTTATTGACGATGTTGAATTAAAGAAAGTACCAAAAGTGGCAGCGTGCTTTGAAATAAAAAACATCTACAAAGAGCAAATAGAACAATCCGATTATGGGCCACAAATAGTAAAACAACTTTGTCTTCCTAAAATTGAAATTGATGGTAGCTGTAGTGCAAATGAAGATGGGTATTATATTAGAGTATCAGAGTTTAGTCTATCGCCTTGGGCTATTGTTACAGATTATTATAATGGCTGGGTAGATACTGGTGAAGCACCAAGCAATATTAATCTTACTAACCTTATTGGTGTTCCATCTGCTAATAATGATTGGACGTCGAGAACGTTCGACCCTACCAAACTATATGCAGTTAGTCTCAGTGTTGGACCAATATGGGATGCGGCGCCATTTCAATTTTTTAGAGTTCAAAACTGCCAAGGAAATAAGGCTTGTTTTAAAATAAAAAACGTAGATTCAGATTACATGGTATCTTCAGATTATGGGCCAAAATTAGTCAATGAACTATGTCTTCCAAAAATAGAAATAGATGGCAGTTGTAGTACTAATGAAGAAGGGTACCATATTAGAATTTCCGAATTTAATCTATCGCCATGGGCCATTGTTACAGATTATTATGATGGCTGGGTAGACACTGGTGAAGTACCAAGTAATATTAATCTCACTAACCTTATTGGTATCCCATCTGCCAATAATGATTGGATGTCGAAAACGTTCGATCCTACCAAACTATATGCAGTAAGTCTTAGTGTTGGCCCAATATGGGATTCGGCGCCATTTCAATTTTTTAAAGTTAAAGACTGTCGTAAAATTGAAGCTTGTTTTGAAATAAAAAATATCCACTCGGAAGTAACAGAACCTTCAGATTATGGGCTAAAAATAGTTAATGAACTATGTCTTCCAAAAACAGAAATAGATGGCAGTTGTAGTACTAATGAAGAAGGATATCATATTAGAATTTCTGAATTTAGTCTATCGCCTTGGGCAATTATTACAGATTACTATAATGGATGGGTTGCTCCAGGTACGGCACCAAGCAATATAAACCTTACAAGCCTTATCGGTATTCCTTCAGCTAATAACGATTGGACTTCCAGAACTTTTGATCCTGTTAAATTGTATGCTGTTAGCTTAAGTGTTGTGCCAGTTTGGGATTCGGCGTCGTTCCAGTTTTTCCGAGTTATAGATTGCCGAAGAACGATTAACAATAATATAGCGAATACAGAAAGTAGTTTAGTAAATATATACCCAAATCCAGCAAAGGAGCATGTTAATGTAAGCTTTAATAAAAAAGGAACGGGTAAAATTGAAATTTATCGTTTTGATGGTAAACGTATTCATACAGATAATTTTATAAATACGAGTAGTGTTACTTTAAATATGAGTACTTATAACAAAGGGCTCTATCTTATTAAAATTTATATAGCACAGAAAACAGAAACGTATAAAATATATAAAGAGTAACTCGCCTACATAAGCATAGAGTATAAATTAAAGAGACTGTTTGAAAAAGCAGTCTTTTTGTTATTATGGATGATTTATACATAAAAAAACGGAAGCTTATTAAAGCTTCCGTTTTTTATTTTATATGTAAAAAATATATCCTATTCATTTACTAAAACCCATTCCCCTTTAGCAATTAAAGGCTCAGCTTGTTTGTATTTTACAGTTTTGTTTTCACCGCTCATAACATGCTTTATAGTTACACGATCGTTACGGCCAATTTTAGGTTGGTCTCTAACAATAGTTTCTACAACTTGCTGTTGTTGTTGCGTATTGCTAGCGGCTCTATTTTGTGCAGAACGCTCGTCTAGATTAGGAATTTCTTCTTTTTGTGTTTGTAAGTTTTCCTTTTTACGCGTTTGTCTAGCTTCGCTAATTGTATTTGTATCTGCTGTTGGTAATTCCCCTTTAAATAAGAACGAAATAACGTCTTTATTCACTTGATCTATCATGGCTTTAAATAATTCAAAAGCTTCAAACTTATAAATTAATAACGGATCTTTTTGTTCGTGTACCGCTAATTGTACAGATTGCTTTAACTCATCCATTTTACGTAAATGCGTTTTCCAAGCATCATCTATAATGGCAAGTGTAATATTTTTCTCAAAATCGTTAACTAACTCTTTTCCTTTAGATTCGTATGCCTTTTCTAAATCGGTAACCACTTGTAATGTTTTTACCCCATCTGTAAATGGTACTACAATACGTTTGTATTGGTCACCTTGGTTTTCGTAGACATCACTAATAACAGGGAAAGCAACTTCTGCATTACGTTCCATTTTAGCTTTATAATGGTCAAAGGCAGCTTTGTATACTTGTTGTGCAATATCTGTTGGCGATAATTTATTAAATTCTGCTTCAGATATTGGTGATGCCATAGAGAAGTAACGAATTAATTCGAACTCGAAGTTTTTATAATCACTAGCAGCTTTGTTAGATTCAGCAATACCTTCAGAAGTATCGTAAATCATGTTTGCTAAATCTACACGTAAACGTTCTCCAAATAAAGCATGGTGACGACGTTTGTATACTACCTCACGTTGCGAGTTCATAACATCATCGTATTCTAATAAACGTTTACGAACCCCAAAGTTATTTTCTTCTACTTTTTTCTGTGCACGCTCAATAGATTTAGAAATCATAGAATGTTGAATAACTTCACCTTCTTTTAATCCCATTTTATCCATCATTTTGGCAATTCTTTCACTACCAAATAAACGCATTAAATTATCTTCTAGAGAGACGTAGAATTGAGAACTTCCTGGATCTCCTTGACGACCAGAACGCCCTCTTAACTGTCTGTCTACACGACGCGAATCGTGACGTTCTGTACCTATAATGGCTAAACCACCTGCGGCTTTTACTTCGTCGCTTAATTTAATATCGGTACCACGACCGGCCATGTTTGTGGCAATAGTTACTTGTCCTGGTTGTCCTGCTTCTGCTACAATGTCTGCTTCTCTTTTGTGCAGTTTTGCATTTAATACATTATGAGACACTTTTCTAATAGATAACATTTTACCTAATAGCTCCGAAATTTCTACATTGGTTGTTCCTATTAATACAGGTCTACCTTCTTGCGATAATCGCGTTACTTCATCGATTACAGCATTGTATTTTTCACGTTTTGTTTTGTAAACTAAATCTTCTCTATCGTGTCTAGCAATTGGTCTGTTTGTTGGAATTTCAACAACGTCTAATTTGTAAATTTCCCAGAATTCACCAGCTTCTGTTACCGCTGTACCTGTCATACCAGATAACTTACGATACATTCTAAAGTAGTTTTGAAGAGTTACCGTTGCAAAAGTTTGTGTTGCGTCTTCAATTTTTACATTTTCTTTGGCTTCAATCGCTTGGTGTAATCCATCACTATAACGACGTCCATCCATAATACGACCCGTTTGCTCATCTACAATCATTACTTTATTTTCCATAACAACATATTGGTTGTCTTTTTCAAATAAAGCATAGGCTTTTAATAGCTGATTTAAGGTATGAATACGCTCAGATTTTACACCAAAGTCTCTAAATAACTCTTCTTTTAAGTTTGCTTCTTCTTCAGAAGAAAGGCCTTGCGATTCAATTTTAGCAACTTCTACACCAATTTCTGGCATAACGAAGAAGTCTGGGTTTTCTTTACCAGAAAGAAACTCAATACCTTTATCTGTTAATTCTATTTGATTGTTTTTTTCCTCTATTACGTAGTACAGTTCTTCATCAACCTTTGGCATTTCGCGGTTGTTGTCCTGCATGTAAAAGTTCTCGGTTTTTTGAAGTAATTGCTTAACACCTTCTTCACTTAAAAACTTAATTAAGGCTTTGTTTTTTGGTATACCTCTGTATACTCTTAGTAATTGGAAACCACCTTCTTTCGTATCGCCTTCTGCAATTAATTTTTTTGCTTCAACTAATACTTGTGTTAAGTGTTTACGTTGTACAGAAACAATACTTTCTACTTTTGGTTTTAGTTCTATAAATTCGTGTCTGTCTCCTTGCGGAATTGGACCCGAAATAATTAATGGTGTTCTGGCATCATCGACTAATACAGAATCGACCTCATCGACAATAGCGTAGTGGTGCGGACGTTGTACTAAATCTTCTGGTGAGTTAGACATGTTATCACGTAAATAATCGAAACCAAATTCGTTATTTGTACCGTAAGTAATGTCTGCGTTGTATGCTTTACGGCGGGAGTCACTGTTTGGTTGATGGTAATCGATACAATCAATACTCATACCATGGAATTGAAATATTGGTGCCATCCATGCACTATCACGTTTTGCTAAGTAATCGTTTACCGTTACTA
>NZ_JBSHNS010000094.1:0-15946 GCF_053601635.1 Pontimicrobium sp. MEBiC01747 | reverse complement strand
CCCAATAGCTTTCCATTTAGAGATGTAGTCTTTTATTGTGGCTAAATCTGCTTTTTGTTCGCCAGCCAGTTTTACAGTTTTAACTTCTGCTAAAAGGGCTTCTTTTTCTGTGTATGCTTTTTCTTCTTCTTCACTAGCAGCATTGCGTTTTGCATGAATACGATCGAAATAAGCATTACATGCTGTTTTAAATTGTTTCCATATTTTGTCGCTATCTTTTCTAGGCACATGACCAATACGTTTCCAATCGCCTTGAATTTTCTTCATTAAAGGCGTTGTCGCTTCAAAGTCTTCATTGTCTTTATTGTCTTCAGCTATTTTTATTAAAGCTAATTTCTTTTCAAGGTTAGCAAATTGGTCTTTCTTTAAATCTTTATAAAAAGCATTTTTCTTTTTATTAAAGTTTCTTACAGCATCTTTAAATTTAGCCCAAGTGGCTTCATTAACTTTAATAGGTACTTTACCTGCTTTAAAGAATTCTTCTCTAAGTGCTTCAATCGTTTTTATAGCATTTTGCCACCCACTATGAGACTTAATAGATTCATTAGATTTCTCTTCAATCTTAGCAATAATACCATGTTTAACTTCTAGGTTTTTTTCGTATAGTTTGTCTAGGTTAGCAAAATAGTCTTGCCTTTTATCGTTAATAACTTTGGTTGCTGCTTTAAAGCGCTCCCAAATAACTTCTCTGTGTTCTTTAGATACAGGTCCTAAGTCTTCTTTCCAAAGCTTGTGTAATACTTGTAACTCTCTAAAGGATCTATTAATGTTATCGTCTTGAGCTAATTCTTCTGCACGCTCTATAATTTTTGTTTTTTTATCAAGGTTATGTGCAAAATCTTTATCTCTAAGGTCTCTATCTAAATGTAATAAATCATAAAACTTTTCAACATTAAAGTGATAACTATTCCATGCATTATTATACTTGTCTCGTGGTATAGGTCCAGCATTTTTCCAGCGTTCTTGAATGTCTTTAAATTGCTTATATTTTGTATTCATAGACTCATCATTAGCCGTTAATGCTTTTATGTCTTCTATGATTTGTAGTCTAGTTTCTAAATTATCTTTAAGATTTTTTTCTATGCCTTTGTAGTGTGCATTTAGTTTAGAACGGTATTCTTTAAAAGTGTCATTAAAACTGCGTTTTAATGGATTACTGTAATGAAAATCGATTACATTTCCACCTTGCGATAAAAACTCTTCTTTTTTCTCTTCTAGTAATGCGTTGAATTTAGTGTTAAACTCATTTTTTATACCATCAACATGAGATTTAATGGCTTGTACTTTTTCGTTTTTTACTAATTTTTCTAGCTCGATAACTAATTCATCTAAAGACATTGAGTGGTAATCTTTCTCTTCTATAGTATGTCTTTCGCTATTTCCTTCGTCTTCTGCATCTTCTGCATTTGCATCGTCAATTTCATTAATGACTGCATCATCTATGCTTGCAGAGGTTTCAACTTCTAAAGACTTTTCTGTTTCGGTAGATGTGTCTTCTGTGTTGGTAGTTGTTTCATTCGTAGGGTTTTGCGATGTTTCTTGATCGTTTGAAACGGTATCTTTAGATATGTTTTCTATCTCGTTAACTTCGTTTTTTCCATCTGCATTTTGCAGGTTATCTTGCTCTGACATTTTATTAAATGTTTAAGGTTTTTTCAAAAAATTAGACGTTAAAGATAGTAAAAGTTCATTATTTATAACGATATACATGATTTTAAATAAATAATGAAAGAAGAAGTAATCATTTTTATTTAATTATTACTAATCTATTTATTCCAAATGCGCCATGATTTTTCGGCTTGTAATTCTAACATTTTATACCCATTAATAGCTGTTGCGCCAAGTTGTTTTCCTAAACTCAAAAAAATAGTTTCTTCTGGGTTATATATTAAATCGAACAGAATATGTTTATCTGTAATTCCTTCATATGGAATGTTAGGGCAAGCATCTACGTCTGGATGCGTGCCTAATGGTGTACAGTTAATTAGTATTGTATGTTTTGTAATGTTTTTTATAGAAAGTGTATTGTAGGTGTATTTTGATTGTTTTGAAGCTGTTCTAGAGACAAAACTATATTTTATGTTTAGTTGCTTTAAGGCGTAAGCTACTGCTTTACTGGCTCCTCCTGTGCCTAAGATTAAAGCTTTTTTATGGTGTTTTTTTAAATGCGGTTGTAATGTTTTTTTAAAGCCATAATAGTCTGTATTGTAACCTATAAATTTCCCTTTTTTACTAACTTTAATAGTGTTTACAGCACCTATTTTTTTTGCAGTTTTATTAAGTTTATCTAAATAAGGTATAATTGTTTCTTTATATGGAATGGTAACATTACATCCTGATAGATTTGGGGTTTGCCTTGTTTGTATATCGAAAAGAGATATGACCTCTAAGTCGAAATTTACATAGGTGGCATCGGTTATCTTTTCATTTTTAAACTTTTCTTTAAAATATTCTCTTGAAAAAGAATAATCTATATTTCTTCCTATTAAACCAAATTTACGCATTGTGTTTTTTCATCTTTTTACCGTAGAGTTCTAGACCTAATACAATGGCTATTCCTAATATAATATATAGTATTGCCAATCCTGTTTCTGTATTTAATTCGGGAATAAAACGTTTATAATTCTCTATAATCTGCTTGCCTGTAGAGTCTAATATATATTGTCCGTTATCTTGAGTTTTATAAATTGTTTCTTTCCATGGCCATACAACTCCTAAAGAGCCAATAATAAAACCTATAATGGAGGTCATGGTTATGCTTTTATAGTGTTTTAAAATATAGTTTAAAACATGCGAAAAACTAACGAGTCCTACTACAGAGCCTAAGGTAAATGAAGCAAGTACTTTTAGCATTCTTATACGTTCTGCATTTTCTGTAAAACTAAAATTACCACCGAAAACTTCGTATACAGTATCGTATAAAGCATTTACAGAGTCTACTAATAGTAGAACATAGTTGCCTAGTAAAATTAAAATGAAAGAGCCAGAAAAGCCTGGTAGAGTCATGCCAGAGACACTAATGATTCCGCAGAAGAAAACAAACCATAAGTTGTCATTTCCCATTGCTGGATCTAAAAAACTGATACTTAAACCCAATATAGCCCCAATACATAATGCTGAAATGGTTGTAAGTCTCCAATCTTTAAAGTCTTTACTCATGTAGTAAATGGAGCCTATTATCATTCCGAAAAATATACTCCAAACATATAATTGGTAGTGTTGAATGAGGTAGTCTAAAATTTTAGAAACACTAAAATAACTAATTATCATCCCTAGAAATAATAAGCTTAAAAAGGAGCCATTTATGTATTTATAAAAGGCTTTAAAGCGTCCATTAAATAATAAACGAAAAGCAGTACCATTTACATGTTTTAAAGAATAAATAAATTCTTCATAAAAACCAGCTACAAAAGCTACGACACCTCCAGAAACCCCAGGAACTTTATTTGCCGCTCCCATGGCCAGCCCTTTAAAGACTAAAAAAAGTTTATCTGTTACTGTTCTAGTGTTTCGCATTATTTTGTTTTGCTTCCTATTTTTTCTAGTATGAAAATAGTTAAAAATCCTGTGATCATTAATATAATAGCAAATGTTAGTTGATGCTCTGTAGTGTTTAATTTAGAATAAGTAAATGGAGAAATACTTTGTTCCATTACTGTTTTATAGGATTCAAAGTTATTGGTGTTTTTTTGAAATACTGATAGTGTTCCTAAATTTGAAACAGTAGAGAATGGTACAATAGCTCCTGTGGCATCATCCATTACAGATAGGGTTTCTTTCCATGGCCAAACTTTATTTAAAGATCCTAAAATAAACCCAGTAAGTATTGCTAATGTTGTATTACGATAGTTTTTAAATAACCATTTTAAGGCATGGCTAAAACTTAATAAACTAACTAATGCTCCTACTGCAAATATGGCTATTTTTTTTATATCGAAATTATGAAAGGCATCACTTAATGTTTTATATGCTCCTAGTATTACTAATATAAATGATCCTGATATACCTGGTAATATCATGGCACAAATGGCCAAAGCTCCTGCAAAAAACAGATAATAAGGATTGGTATTTGCGGCTAATGATGGTAGACTTGTAATGTAAAAAGCAATACCAGCACCTATAATTAATGCTATTACAGTTAATAAATTCCATTTGGTAATTTGTTTTCCAATGAAATAGATGCTTACAACTATTAACCCAAAAAAGAAAGACCAAATTAATACTGGATGATATTCTATTAAGTATTTTGCTAGACGCATGAATGATACAAAACTGATAATAATACCAGATAATAATGCTAAAAGGAAATTACCATTTATTTGTGCCCAAAATGCTTTTATTCCTTGCTGTCGAAGTGTTTTAAATAAGGATAAGTTTACGTTACTTATTGTTGTTATTAGTTCTTCGTAAATACCCGATATAAAAGCTATCGTTCCTCCAGAAACTCCCGGGACTGCATCTGCAGCACCCATTGCTACACCTTTTAATGCAATAATAAAATAATCTAATAAACGTCTTTGCATATTTTTAAAAAAAACTCTCGATTAGTTATGTTTCAAAGGTATGCAAATTTAGTTATACCCTTAGTTTTGTTTAAGGTTAAATTTTTGTTTAAGAAGGCCTGTTTTTTTTTTGAATAAAAAAAGCAAACTATTTGTATTGAGTATTATTGTAAACTTAAAAACTAAATAATATATATTTAGTTTTTAAGTAATTTTTTTACTGTAGTGGAGTGGTATACTTCTGGAAAAAGTTCTTCTAAAATAATAATATGATCTGGATTAAAACGCATCGCGTTTTTAAGGTGATATGTTGCTTTTTCTGTTTCTAATAAAGTAAAATATAATCCTGCCAAACGAAATTCTATTTCGGCATTTTCTGGGTAGAATTCTGCTGCTTGTATTAGATTAAATGTGGCTGCTTCTGGTTCTCCTAATTCATTTAAAAGGTCTCCGCGAATTAACCAAGTGTCTAGTTCGTAATTACCTAATTCTATAGCGCGTTTATGTCCACGTTCTGCTTCTTCAAGAAAGTTTAATTTATGGTTTATTTGCGCATATAGTTTCCAATAGATAACATTTTCACTATCTATATTTATGGCTTTGTTAATGTAATAGAGTGCTTTTTGATAGTTCTTTTTTCTACTATAAAATTTAGTGATAGCAATCCAACCTTTATCTAATAATGGATCTTCATGTACTGTTCTATAATAATATTGAACGGCTAAATCTTCTTGACCTAATTTTTCATGACAGTTTCCTATTCTTAATAAGGCAAAAGAGGTTGGGTCTTCTAGTTTTAATGTAATGCTATAGTTTTCTATAGCTTCGTTGTAACGTTTTAGTTTTTCTAACACTTTTCCTTTTTCAAGGTACGCTCCAACAAAAGTATCGTCTGAAATGATAGCAAAATCGAAAGCATTTAATGCTTTAGAATAGAGTTCTAATTCAAAATATTGTCTTCCTAATTGGTGCCAAGCTACTTCGCAGTATGGGTTCTTGTCTAGATAAGTATTTAAATAGGTTATTGCTTCCGTTTTTTGATCAAGAAAATCGAAACAATATATAACGTTGTATAAAGCAGAATAGTCTTCGAGGTCTTCCTCAAGACATTTCATAAAATAACTTTTAGCATTTTCAAATTGATCTAGAAATAAATACTCCATACCAATTAAAGAGTATAAATCGGCATTGTCGTCTGCTAATTGTAATGCGTATTTAAGAACTTCAATTGCTTTTTCGTGATCGTCTTCTTTAGATAGAATATTTGCTTTCTGTATGTATACTTCTTCGTTTGTAGGTTCTAAATCATGTAGTTCATCTAAGAGTATGTTGGCTTCTTTTAGTTTGTTTTCAAAAACAAATATTTCAACTTTAAAAAGTTTTAATGTTATAGAGGATGGGTGTTGTTCTAACCCTAGTTTTATAGCTTTTTTTGCAAGCGCTACTTTACCTTGATTAAGGTAATGATGTATTATGTTTTCAAATTCGTTCGAGTCAAAAAACAACACATTGTTTGTTTTTAGCATCGATTCAAATTTTGTTAACGATAAGTTGTTATTTCTGTCTTGACTAAATTCCATAGGCACGTTTTCTAGGATTTAATTGTAATAGCACTATTAATCAATTAAACGTATAACTTCATAATAAATGTAACGTTCTCATTGCTTTTTTTAGTGTTGTTTTAGACAATGTTTTTAACAAAGTAATCAACAACTCTATGATTGAAAGCTTTTTTTTGATGTTTTTTACTTGATAATTAAAGTGTTACTTGAAGCTTATTTATGCTCAATTTTATTAAGAATAGCAATAATAATGCCACAGCCTTTAATGATATCTTCGTTAGAAATAGTTAATGGAGGGGTGATGCGTACGGCTTTGGCTTCAAATAATAACCAAAAAAGGATTAATCCATGGTCTTGGGCTTCTAGTATAACCTGGTTGGCTACTTCTGCCGTGGGTGTTATGGCAGCTAACATTAATCCTTTTCCTCTAATTTCTGAAATTAGTGGGTGTTGTAGATGTTGCCTTATTAATTGTTCTTTCTCTAAGGCTTGTGACATTAAGTCACTTTCTGTCACTTCTTTTAGGGTTGCTAATGCTGCAGCTGCAATTACTGGGTTGCCTCCAAAGGTGGTTATATGACCTAATTTTGGGCTGTCTTGTAAGGTCTCCATAAGTTGTGTTGATGCAGTGAAGGCGCCTATAGGCATTCCTCCTCCAAGCCCCTTTCCTGTTACTAGAATATCTGGAGTACAGTTGTAGTTTTCAAAACCAAATAGGGTGCCAGTTCTTCCAATACCTGGTTGAATTTCGTCTAGTATTAAAAGTGCTCCTACGGTTTTGCAATGTGCTTTTAATTTTTTTAGGTAGTTATTTTTTGGTTCAATAAAGCCTGCACCTCCTTGTATGGTTTCTAAGATAACACAGGCTGTTTTTGTTGTAATGTGTTTAAAATGTGGCTCGTAATTAAAGGTAATATGGCTTACGTCTGGCAATAAGGGTCTAAATGGTGCTTTGCGTTCTTCATAATCCATTAAACTTAACGATCCCATAGTATTGCCATGATAGGCATTATGTGCGGCTATTATTTGGCTTCTTCCTGTTGCACGACGTGCTAGTTTTATAGCGCCTTCTATAGCTTCGGTTCCTGAGTTTACCAAATAGGTCTTTTCTAAAGGGGCGGGTAAATGTTTTGCTAACGTTTTACTAAGTTCTACGGCGGGTTGTTGTATGTATTCCCCGTAAACCATAACATGTAAATACTTGTCTAGCTGTGCTTTTATAGCTGAAACTACTTTTGGGTGTCTGTGCCCTAAACTACAAGCCGAAACACCTGCAACAAAATCTAAATAGGCTTTATTATTAGTATCAAATATATAAGAACCCTCTGCATGCGAAATTTCTTTTGCTAGCGGATGTGGTGTTGTTTGCGCTTGGTATTTAAAGAAATCGTTAGTCATTTATTCTTTCGCTGAAATAATAGGCTTTTTATCTTTAGTTTTTGGTTTTGTGTCTGTTTTTAATAATGGTTTGTTCTTTAGTTTAGGGTTTACAAATTTTTCAGGAATTTGTCTTGATGCTTTTGCGGGTTTTACTTCTTTTGTATCTCCAACTCTTATTTTGGGTTTGCTTTCGGCATCTGCTTTTTCTACACGTTTTAATAGGGCTTCATCAAAAAACTCTTCTTCTGGAACAAAAGGGGCTAAGCCTTTTATAGTTGGTAAATTTAATGGTGGATCGTCGCTAAAAAGGTCTTCTACACTTTTTGGACGTTCTTCTGGTCTCCAATCGAATCCTTTTAATTTTCTAGCATTAACAGGGATGTCTTTTTCTGGATAAGTTTTGGCGCCAGGTTCAAAAAGCCTTTTGTATATTACAATATCTCCATTTTCAAAAAGCATTTCTATATTAGCCGATGTGGCTTTGTCAATACCTATTAATTCGTCTTTTTCATTTCTTAAATAGAAAATGGACTCTGCATTTTTATAGATATTAACGTTACTTAATTGATTGTTTTTATCAAATAATCCAACAAGTCGTTTCCCTTTTATTTGACTGTAACCATCATCGCTTATAGTATCTTTACTTATTAAAAAGGCATTGTTAAATACTATTAAAGAGTCTAGTTTCTCTGTCTCTGGGTTAGATTTTAAATGTATTGTGTCTCCAGTTATTTGGTTTTCTATACTCCAAAGCACTGGTTTTCTTGGTGGGGCAAAAGGGTCTTTAGGGGCTAGTTTAGCTAGGTTTATAAATTTGGTTAACCCAGTTTGATGATTTACATGTACAGAATCTGCTTTACCGCTTAAATCCGATTTGTAAATTTTTGCATTTCTATAGGCCCTAGTAATTCTGTTGTTTTCTTTTCCTGTTACCATTAAAGTATCTGCATGCATGTAAATAGAATCTTTTTCTTGCACAGAAATGGCTAAAGCGCGTTTGGTTATAAAGGTTGAGTCTTTAGATTTGTAGACCTCGGCATAGTGTCCTTTTATAATACTATTGTTTATGGTATCTGTAATTTTAATATTGTTTGAGGCTGATGCAAAATCTCGTTTACGATCAAAATACATACTGTCTCCTTTAACTTCTCTATTGTCGTAGTCAATTTTTGAGTTTTTAATAAAATAGCCTGTATCGTTATTGGTATCATAAAAACCACGTTCGCAATAAATGGTACTAGTTTCTCCAACAATTTTAGATGGGCCATACATGTAGGCGTGTCCTGTTTCTGAATAAAAATCTAATTGATTTGTTGTTAGTACATATTCTGGATTTACCAATTTAACGGTATTTAAAAAGCGGTATTTTTTCGCATTCATGTAATAACGGCCTACTGTACTTGTTATGGTACCAGAGGAGTCTCTAACCACTTGTCCAAAATCGTTATAATAGGCTTCTTGTTTTGCACGGTCAAAATACAATTTTTCGGTAGTTAAGGTAGAGCTAGGTTCTGTTAATACGACTTCTCCTTTTACAAATGCTAGTTTTGTTTTACCACTGTATTCTGCATACTTAGCCACCAATTGTATAGTGTCTCCTTGTTTCATGAGAACATTACCGTAGGCTTCTACAAAGTTTTCTTTGCCATATAAAACTGCTTGATCGCACCACATGTCTATACCATCATGAAATACGTGTACTTGCCCTGCATCGCTTCGTGTTAGTATGCTTGCTCCAGGGAATTTTGCTTCGTCTTTAGAACCAAAAGCTCCAGAGTCTTTTATTTCTATGTTTTTGCGTTGTTGTGCTTGTGCATTGTTTAGTATGGTAAATGCAAAAACAAAAACAATGGTATATAGGAATTTAATATGCTTCAAAATTTATAGTTTGAGCAAAAATAATGATTATAATGAGTTGACATTGTGTATTAAGATATTTTTAATCTAGGTTTATCTTAATTTTAACCTAAAAACAAGAACGTTAAATATGTTATTTAGTTTAGGGTTATAATTATAATTGAATAAAGTATGCTGTATTGTCTTTTCCTAAAAGACTTAAAGATAGTATTTTGTTTTTTGTTTCGTTTAACAATATGTATGCTAGAATCTTTGTCTTTTTAGTGTTTAATATTACATAAACCCTATCTTTAATAGTTTCTATATTATTAATATTTACACTGCTTAAATTACTGTATTCTTTGTATAAATGTGATTTGGGCGTTTTTATAGCTTTCAAGCGTATATTAGGATAGACCCAAACTCCATCTATACCTTTTCCTGCTCTAGTTTCTTTAATTAATTCAGCATAGCCTTGTTTTCGTTTTTTGTATGGTATTTTTGTATCTAGCTCTTTTGAAATATAGATGTATTTTTCTACAATAGTTTCTGGCTTAATTTGATTATTGAATAAGTCAATAGCGAATTGTTCTATCATTTCTTTTTCTGTTTCTTCTTTACAGGATAATGATAGAATTGTTATAATTATAAGTATTGAAATTTTTTTCATTTTTTTATTAATTACATGTGCTTTAAGGAGAAGGAGAACTACTAGTAGTTGCTATTTTTATATAAGTGTCTCTATTATTACATATCTATAACTATGGTTGTAAACCATATGTTGCTTTGTAGTTGTTATATACGGTTACTTGTTGGTTAGCCATATAGTTGTATTAACTCATTTGTTAGTTTTCTGCTCTGTTAAAAAAACTGTGTCCATAAACATATATTGTAAGTTACTTAAGGATAAAGATAATACTGTAAGTGCTAGAAAATTGTTAGTTTTAGATTTGAGTTTTCTGTTTATTAATAATATAATACTAAAGATGACTCCATGTATTATACCTGCAATTATAATAATATTATAAGGGTTGAAATTAAGCGGCTCTAAATTCATAAATAGCGATAGGGATATTTTGGTTGGTTCTAAGATATAAAAAAACCTATCGGAAATTTCCAATAGGTTTTTTAAATTATGTTTTTAGAGTTTATCTAAATATAGTTTGTTTTCTGTCTGGTCCAACAGATACTATTGTGATAGGAATTTCTAATTCTTTTTCTAAAAAGGCAATATATTCATTTAGTGTTGCTGGTAATTGAGATGCTTCACTCATTTCGGTTAGGTCTTCTGCCCAACCTTTAAAGTCTGTATATATTGGTTGTACGTTTTCTGGCTCTATATTATATGGTAAATGTGAAATGGTCTCTCCTTTATAATTATAAGCTGTACATACTTTTAATGTTTTAAAACCAGATAATACATCGGCTTTCATCATCATTAACTGTGTTACACCATTAACTTGACAAGCATATTTAAGGGCTACTAAATCTAACCAACCGCAACGTCTAGGACGTCCTGTTGTTGCTCCAAATTCGTGCCCAACTTTTGCCATAGTTGCCCCATCCTCATCAAACAATTCTGTTGGGAATGGTCCAGAACCTACACGCGTTGTATAGGCTTTAAAAATACCAAAAACATCTCCAATTTTATTTGGAGCTACGCCTAAACCTGTACAAGCTCCAGCTGCCGTTGTATTACTCGACGTTACAAATGGGTAGGTCCCAAAATCGATATCTAATAGAGAGCCTTGCGCGCCTTCTGCTAGTATAGATTTTTCTGCTTTTTGTGCTTGGTATATGTATTCTTCAGAGTCTATAAATGTTAACGATTTTAAAACCTTAACCGCTTCGTAAAATTCTGTTTCTAATTCTTCTAGATTGTATTGTATGTCTACGTTATAGAAGGCAATCATGGCTTCGTGCTTATTTGCTAAAGCTCTGTATTTGTCTTTCCAATCATCTAATTCTAAATCTCCAACACGTAACCCGTTTCTACCTGTTTTGTCCATGTATGTTGGGCCAATACCTTTTAACGTAGAACCTATTTTAGCTTTCCCTTTAGAGGTTTCGCTCGCTGCATCTAGTAAACGGTGTGTTGGTAGAATAATGTGTGCTTTTCTAGATATTAAAAGCGACTTTCTGTAATCTACATCTTGTTCTTCTAATTTATCTAATTCCTTTTTAAATATTACAGGGTCTATTACGACGCCGTTACCAACTAAATTTGTTGCTTCGTCATGAAAAATCCCTGAAGGAATAGTATGTAATACGTGTTTTTTACCGTTAAATACTAAGGTGTGTCCTGCGTTTGGCCCACCTTGAAAACGCGCAATAATGTTGTATTTGGAGGTTAATACATCGACAATTTTTCCTTTGCCTTCATCTCCCCATTGTAAACCTAGTAGTAAATCTACCGCCATTGTAGTTAGTTGTTTTTTGTTGTTGTTTTTCGGTTTCCGTAAAAGTAGAGCGAGTGTTTTGTGATTTCAATATCAAAAACCTCTTCTATTGTTTTCTTTATAGACTGTATTCTTGGGTCGCAAAATTCTATAACTTCGCCTGTGTCCCCAAGAATAATATGATCGTGTTGTTTATTAAAGTAAGATTTCTCGTAGTGTGCTTGGTTTTGACCAAATTGGTGTTTTCTAACCAAACCACAATCTAAGAGTAACTCTATGGTATTGTATAATGTAGCTCTACTAACGCGATATTTTTTGTTCTTCATATTTAAGTATAAAGACTCTATATCGAAATGTTCTTCGTTATTGTAAATTTCTTGTAGAATTGCGTAACGTTCTGGTGTTTTTCTATGGCTATTTTCCTCTAAAAAAGCAGTAAATACGTTTTTTACAATTTCTTGGTTTTTTGTTTCTATATCTGCACTCATAATCGTGGCAAATTTACATATTTTTTTTAGGTATGCTCTATTTATTTATTAGTTTCAGAACTGTATTATCATCAGGTTATTAACAACGGGGGTTACGCGCGGGTTACTTTGTCTATTCCGTTTATTTTTCGAAGGTTTTCCATAAGTTTTTTTAATAGGGCTCTGTTTTTTACAATAACGTTTATTTTTCCAGAGAATATACCATCATCACTTTGAAAACTAATACTATTCATGTTAACATGCATGTTAGATGAAATGACTTGTGTAATATCATTAACTAGACCTAAATTATCTATTCCAGAAAGTGCTATTTGTGCGGCAAATTCTTGTTGCGAAGAATCTATCCATTTGGCTTGCATAATGCGGTATGCATAATTAGATTGCATACTTAGTGCATTTGGGCAATTTTTTTTGTGCACTTTTATACCTTCATTTATGGTTAAAAAACCAAAAACGGCATCGCCTGGTATTGGGTTACAACAGGTTGCTAATTTATAGTCTAGTTTTTCTTCTTCTTTACCAAAAACAAGTAAATCGTATTTGTTTGTAATTTCGTCTTTGTCTAAATCTTCTTTAGAAATACTATTTTTACGATTAATTTTATTTTTAATAAAACTTACAAGGGCATTACTTCTAGATGCTGCGTACTCTTTTAGCATTGGATTACTAATAGTACCAATGCCTACACGATAAAATAAATCGAGACTTGTTTTTAATTTGAAATGGTTAACCATTTCATTAACAGATTTCTCGTTAAGTGTTATTTTTAACTGTTTTAGTTTACGGCGTAAAATTTCTTTACCATCTTCTGCTATTTCTTTCTTTTCTTCTCTAAGTAACGATTTTATTTTACTTCTAGCTCTAGAGGTTGTTGCATACTCTAACCAGTTTGGGTTTGGTTTTGCGTTTTCTGAAGTTAAAATATCTACTTGATCTCCGCTTTTAAGCTCATGACTTAATGGAACCAATTTACCGTTTACTTTGGCGCCTCTGGTTTTCATACCTACTTGTGTATGTATGCTAAAAGCAAAGTCTAAAGGTGTGGCGCCTTTTGGTAACGATTTTAAATCTCCTTTAGGTGTGAAAACAAATATTTCTTTAGAGTAAAGGTTTAATTTAAATTGTTCTACAAAATCTACAGCGTTTGTTTCTGGGTTTTCTAGGGCTTCTTGTAAGCGATTAATCCAAACATCTAAATTATCTTCTTTATCATCGTTTTTATATTTGTAGTGTGCTGCGTAACCTTTTTCGGCAATTTCATTCATTCGCTCACTACGAATTTGTACTTCTACCCAACGTCCTTTAGGTCCCATTACAGTAATATGTAAGGCTTCGTAACCCGTAGATTTTGGAGACGAAATCCAATCACGTAGGCGAATTGGGTTAGGCCTAAAGTGGTCTGTAACTACAGAATAAATTTTCCAAGCTAAAAACTTTTCGTTTTCGGTATCTGTTTTATAGATTATTCTAACGGCAAATTTATCGTATACCTCATCAAAAGATACGCCTTGTTTTGCCATTTTTCGTTTTATTGAAAATATAGACTTTGGGCGCCCTTTAATTTCATAGGTTAAATTTTCTTTGTCTAATGAGGTTTTTATAACATTATTAAATTCTCGAATGTAAGCATCTTGCTCTTGCTTACTTTCTTGCATTTTGTTTAATATGTCGTTATATATTTCTGGCTCTGTATATTTTAAACTTAAATCTTCTAGTTCTGTTTTTATGTTATAGAGCCCAATTCTGTGTGCTAAAGGTGCATATATGTATAGGGTTTCGCTAGCAATTTTTACCTGTTTATCTGCACGCATGGAGTCCATAGTTTGCATATTATGGAGACGATCTGCGATTTTAATAATTATAACGCGAACATCATCGTTTAATGTTAGTAACATTTTACGAAAATTCTCGGCTTGTAAAGAAACATCGGTATCCTTTTTTAAAGAGGATATTTTTGTTAATCCATCTACAATTCTAGCTACAGTTTCTCCAAAAAGACGTTCTATATCTTTTATGGAATAATCTTCGTTGTCTTCTACAACATCATGTAATAATGCTGCAGCAATAGAGGTGGCATCTAAGCCAATTTCTGAAGCAACAATAGTGGCCACAGCAATAGGGTGGAAGATGTAGGCTTCTCCACTTTTTCTACGTTGTTCTTTGTGTGCATCTACAGCGACATCGAAAGCTTTACGAATTAACTTTTTATCTTCATCGGATAGCGTTGTATAGCTTACTTTTAAAAGTTTTTTGTAGGCTTTAGCAATAGCTGCATTTTCATTTTCAATTTCAACTTCGGTCATATATTAAAAATAGTGTAAAATTTTTAACTCACAAACAAGTCATGTGTTTTTATTTAAAAGAAATTCTTACAGTAATTCTTAGACAATAATAACTTATTAATTTTCAATATTCATTTTTTTAGGACCATTTATTTGGTGAGATGTAGTTAGGGTCTGTAAATGGTTCTGGGATAGTCTAGTATGTTAGTTTTTTCATTTTGTAACTCTTTTAATGTGTTTTTTGCAATCCATTGTGCCGTTTTATTTTTGTTTTTTAGAATACGGTTTGCAGCGGCTATTGCTAAAGTATTTAAATCTTTATTACGTTTACCAATATTACGTAAAGCCCAATTCACAGCTTTTTTTACATAAAGTCTATTATCTGTAACATTAATTTCAATAATAGATATAAAGTCTTCAAAAATAGCATTATCAGCAAATTTATCTGCCATACAATATGCGGCTATGGTTGCAAAGCCAGCTCGTTTTTGAAATTCTTGTTCGCGCTTAGTCCATTCTAAAATTTTAGGGATGGCAAAATTACTCTTTGCAACTAAGCCCATAGCAAAAGAATCTGTTATTTCCCAGTTTTCGAAAGTTACAACCCACTGCTCTAAAAGGGCGTTTGTTACAGTTTTAGGGTTATATAGTTTACTACATAATAACCTAGCTTCGTAAATATTTGTGTTAAATAAAGTTTCTGCTAATTTATCGTCTCTACCTATTTCTTTAGCTAAAACTTTAAGGTCTTTATGGTAAATGCCTAGTGCATTATTGGCTACAACTCCAAATTTTTGTTGTTTAAAGACTACTTTTTCTGGTTGTGCTAAATTGTGAAGTTTTTTTAAAACAACATCTAATGTCATTAGTCTTCTTTTTTATAAACCTCCATTTTTATACCTATTCCGTAGTTATTTAACCCAGAGAGTAGTAAGTTGGATTTTTTTATGTTTTTCTTATCATATAAAACCCATTTATTGCCATTTAAAAATATACGTTTTACATAGGTGCGTTTAGCAGGGATTTTATCTGTAAAAGGTAATAGGGGTCTAAACGTTGTAGATACTTTTACAATCCCCCTTTTAGTTTTTATTTCTTGATATTTTTTATTTGGAATGAGTTTTCCTTTCTTATCTGTATAACCTAAAACTTGTAATGATATAAATGCGCCAGATTTAGGGATAAAAATATCGTATTTGCTAACATCTAGATCATAAATTTTCTCGTTTGCTTCGGTTGCAATAAAGACAACTTTATCGTAGGTTAATACTTCTCCAGGTTCACCATTATTGTTTTCGTAAAAATTAACTCTAAATAATGTTGAAAAAGGTTTCTTTTTAGATTTAGCTTGTTTTCTTTTATGCCATGTTTTGGCTTCTACTTTTATGGGAAGATAAACTCTTGTTATCCGTTTTGTTTTTTTATCCTCATTAGGAAAAAATACAGCAATTTCAGATTCTATAGTTGGGAGCCAACATTTATAATAATCTTCATGTG
>NZ_JBSHNS010000093.1:0-13006 GCF_053601635.1 Pontimicrobium sp. MEBiC01747 | reverse complement strand
TCCCAATACTTACTTACCTCTTTCCATGAATTTTGTCGCCACTTTTCATTCTCATCTGGAGCAACAGATGGTAATTGTTCACTTAATGGTGTCACAAAAGTAGTAATCTGCAAATCACCTTCTCCTAGTCCATATTCATTGACATAAGTTAATAAGCTATTTGATTTTTTTATGTTTTCTTGAGAGAGCTTGCTAAAATTTTCTAGTTTTATAAATAAAGTTCCATAATAAGCGTCAACCATCGCTTCATCTGAATCCAAGTACTCTAATCCTTCCAATTCAATTCCATCAATAACTCTATTTTCACTAAAAGCAAATGGAGAATTATGAGGGTAACTTGCTGACAATGGGTCAACACTTAAAAATCGTCCAACTCTAGGGTCGTGCATCCTAAATGTATAATTCAAAGAATTCCCTTCCCCTTTAATCTCATCATCTTTTTCTTGACCTTGGAAGCCGTAACGGTACGATCCCGCGCTACCGCTGCGATTAGGCAGCAACATTCCAAAAGGATAAAAACCTGTACAATTTTTAATAAATTTATTTCAATGAACTTAAAAACAATGTCTAAAACATATAAAACAACTGTTTTAGTTAAGCTTACTCTTACCGCCACTAGAAAGATTCTAGCGGGAGCGGGGGTCTGTTGCTCCGTGACGATTAGGTAGCAGCATACCGAAAGGATAAAAACCTGTACAATTTTAATAAATTTATTTCAATGAACTAGAAAAAACTAGGGCTAAATATTAATTATTGGTTTTTGACTTATTTATACTATATACAAGCAGTAGCGAGTAATTATTCGATACGTCACTCTTCACAAACGAGTGCTAATGAAGGGAAAAAGCTAAAAGAAATTTCTTCTAGCTTTTTATATATTTCAAACTTATATAAACTTCAATTATACCTTTAAATTCTTTGTATGGTAATTTACTAAACCTTCAATTGGTCTACGCTCAAAGTTTCCTGTTTTAAAACCAAATTCTTGTGCTATAATTTTAATTTCCTCTTGACAGAAAAAAGCAATAGATCCTGCAAAGTGTACTGGAACTGTTTTTAACTCTTCTTTATATTGCATAATCATATTTTTAGCAAAAACACGTATGCCTTTTTTTATTAATTCTACAACGTATTCTGAATCTTTATTAAGGATCATAAATTCTGCAAAATTAGCTAAATAGGCATTTGGGTTGGGCTGCTTGTATAGGTTATGTTTAATATAATCGGCTTCTAAATTGTATTTATCTTCAAACGATACTTTTAAATCTTCTGGCATATGGTTAAAGTAATAATCACGTAATAACTGCCTCCCGTAATAATTACCTGCTGCATCATCCATTATTGAGTAGCCAAGAGACGCTACACGTTGATGTAACTGCTTACCATCGTAATAACTACAATTAGATCCTGTTCCTAAAATACATACAACTGCCGCTTCTGTATTATTATTTATGGTAGCATATACTGCTGCCATGGTATCTTCATTAACGCTTACTTTTGCATTTACAAAGAAGGTTTGTAATACTAATTTAAGTGTCTGCCTAGGTTTTTCTGTTCCACACCCAGCACCATAGAAAAAAACATGAGTTACTTCGTTTTTATTCTCTTTAAGTGCCTTGCTCTTTTTTATCGTTTTTTTTAGTTTTTTTTCTGTTAATATTGCTGGGTTTAACCCTTTAGTTCTAATTTTCTCTAGAACTTGATTGCCATTTTCATCTACAGCAATCCAATCGCATTTTGTAGATCCACTATCAACTATTAAAATCATAAATTGTTGGTTGTCTTTTTATAACTATATTAAACTAAAAACGCTGTTAATTATCTATAAATTAACAGCGTTTTTAATAGTGTTGTTTTATAAACTATTTACTTTTTCTGCTAAATCTACTAATTTATTGGAATATCCAAATTCATTGTCGTACCAAGCTACAAGTTTAAAGAATTTAGAGTTAAGCTCTATTGCTGCTTCTGCATCAAAGATACTAGTACGAGCATCACTAACGAAATCTTGAGATACTACCATTTCATCTGTATATCCTAAAATGCCTTTCATACTTCCTGCTGATGCTTTTTTAAAGGCTTCTTTTATGTCATTTAAAGAGGTTTCTTTTTTAGTCCTTACAGTTAAGTCTACTACAGATACATCTACTGTTGGTACACGAAATGCCATACCTGTTAGTTTACCATCTAATTCTGGGATTACCTTTCCTACGGCCTTAGCTGCTCCTGTACTCGTTGGAATAATATTGTTCATTGCTGAGCGCCCTAAACGATAGTTTTTTCTCGAAGGCGAATCTACTGTATATTGTGTTGAAGTGGCTGCATGTATGGTTGTCATTAACGCTTCTTCTATTCCATAATTTTCTTCAATTATTTTAGCTAATGGGGCTAAACAGTTTGTTGTACATGATGCATTAGAGACTATTGTATCGCTCGCTTTTAATGTATCATCATTTACGCCCATTACAAACATAGGTACATCTCCACTAGGTGCAGAAATCACTACTTTTTTTGCTCCTGCTTGTATATGATAATCTGCTGTTTCTAAACTTTTAAAAATACCTGTACATTCTGCAATTACCTCAGCTCCTACTGCATCCCATTTTAAATTTTTAGGGTCTCTTTCTGCCGTTACTCTAATTGTTTTACCATCTACAATAAGATTGCCATCTTTAACTTCAATGGTTCCATCAAATCTTCCGTGTACAGAATCGTATTCTAATAAATATGCTAAATGGTTAACATCTAACAAATCGTTGATAGCTACAACTTCTACATTGTCTCTTTTTACTGTAGCTCTAAATACTATTCGTCCTATTCTACCAAATCCGTTAATTCCTAATTTTAATTTTGACATAATCTTCTTCTCTATTGTTATGTGGTCATTATATCTGACACACGTATTAATTCTTTATTTATTTTAGATTGCCCTTTTATGGCTTTTTCTAATGGGGTTAAAGCTATTTTATCGTTAATGATACCTACCATGGCATTAGATTTTCCTTCTAATAGACTTTCTACTGCTTTTACTCCCATTCTACTTGCTAATACCCGGTCGAAACAAGATGGTGATCCACCACGTTGCATGTGCCCTAAAACTGAGACACGCACTTCGTATTCCATCATGTTTTCTTCTACGTAATCTTTAAGTTCGAAAACATTTTTTCCTATTTTGTCTCCTTCTGCTACGACAACTATACTTGACGATTTTCCAGATTTTTTACTTCGTCTTAAAGAGTCTAACAAACGCTCTAACCCTAAATCTTCTTCTGGTATGAGAATTTCTTCTGCTCCTGCTCCTACACCTACATTTAAAGCTATATGTCCCACATCGCGTCCCATAACTTCTACAAAAAATAAACGGTTATGTGAGCTGGCGGTATCTCTAATTTTATCTATAGCTTCTACGACAGTGTTTAATGCCGTATCGTAGCCTAGAGTATGAGATGTTCCAAAAATATCATTATCTATAGTTCCTGGTATTCCCATAACGGGAAATTCAAACTCTTGATTAAAGATTAAAGCTCCGGTAAATGTTCCATCTCCCCCTATTGTTACTAATGCATCTATGTTTTCTTTTCGTAACGCTTCGTATGCTTTTTTACGTCCTTCTGGTGTTCTAAATTCTTGTGATCTTGCAGATTTTAAAATGGTACCTCCTTTGTTTATTATGCCTTTTACATTACGTGCGGTTAGTTCCTTAAAATCACCTTCAATCATTCCTTCATAACCGCGATAAACTCCTGCGCATTCTATACCATGATAGGCACAAGTTCTTGCAACAGATCGTATGGCAGCATTCATTCCAGGAGCATCTCCTCCTGAGGTCATTACTCCTATCTTTTTTATTGATTTCGACATTAATTTTCTTATTAATTTACGTAAAGCTATAAAAGAAAATTAATATAATAGGTTGGTTTCGTTAAAATTTTACGAGACAAATTCCACTATAACGTTTTAGTTGATAAAATTGTTGAAAAAAGTATGAAGTATTAAGACTATATAGCGTTTGATGGTACAAAAATGGAGTTAGTTTTCTTTTTTCTTAAGCCCGATAGAGCTATCTGAAAAAGGTGTTTTTTCTGCGTCTTTATCTTTTGCTTTTGGTTTTTCTTTTTTGTTAATTACTTCTTTATCTTTCTTTTTAAAGATTTTACGTAGTAATTCTCCAAATGTATCAAAATCTACAGAATAAGCAATACCAAGGCCTTGTGTATAGCCAATTTCTTCTCCAAAATTACGGATACTATTTTCTCTATTAAATACTTTTGCTGTAAGGGTTCCTTCTTTGTTTAATAGAAAATCTATTTGTACATCTCCTGCAATAACAGATTCGCTTACACCTCCTACTGGTACTCCTACTTTTCCATTAATAAGTACACGATCTGTTATTTTGGTTTGTAATGTTACTCCAACACGGCTATCTGTTTCAAAGCCTGGTGTGTTTTTCCCTGCTTCTATATTTACACCAACTTGTAATTTTCCTTCACTATCCGAAAATAGTCCATTTATTAAACCATTTAAACGCTCGGTTAATGTTCCTGTTACATTTAAATCTTTTAACTGCCTGTTAAATGCGCCTGTAGCCAATAAATTTAAAGCTTGCTTGTCTCGATCTTCTTTAGAGTCTAATCTATATTGTAATTCAGATTTTAATGTTGAGTTTACATTAGGGAACTCAAACTGAAAGTCGTAATCTGGCTTTTCTAATTGTCCTGTTAAATTTATTTCTAGATCTGTTTGAATATTTTGTGTTATTGGGTTATCTAATAAGGGAGATGGGTTTGTTCTTGTAGAATATAGTGCTTTAATGTCTATTATTGCTTTTAAAGGGTCTCCATCCCATCTTAAATTACTTTCGTATGGTTTTACTACAAATTGTTTTTGTACAATACCTCCAAAGAAAAAATTATAGTAGCCTTCCCAAACAATAAAATCGCCATACATATTAAATTTACCATTGGTATTAATATTAAAGAGTAGTTCTCCTGCTCCACGCCCACTGATAGTACTTCCTGACTCTCTATCCATTTTAATTTCTATTAGTGCATCGCTTGTTACATCTAAATTAAAGTCTAACTCTAATCCTGTAATGTCTTCTCTAATAACTTCTTTACCTTCTGCTTTCGCTAATTTTTCTTCGGGGCTTAAAAAATGAATAAATGTATTATCTCCAAAAGATTCTAAATCGTTTAATGGAATATAAAATTCGGTTCCTTTTTTTGTTTGAGCATCTGCTGTAATTACAAGTGCTTCTGTAGGGCCTTGAATATTAGCAGTTCCGCCAATAAAACCTTTTCCATAATATAGTGCGTCTTCATTATCTTTAGTGTCTAAAATTAAAAGACGATCGGTTCCTATATTTAAATCTAGCTTCCATTTACCAAAATTTACATGGCTTACGGTTCCTTCTAAAATTCCTTTTGATCGTTCTTTTGTATCGGTAATATTTATATTATTAAATATAAAACTTTGATTTTTTAGTGATACTGATGAGTTATCTTCAAAACTATAATCTACATTTAAATAGGGTACATTTAATCCTCCACTATCTATAAGTAGTTCTCCGTTTATATCTGGCTTATTTAAGTTTCCTATTACTTTTGCTTCTCCACTTATATCGCCTCGTATATCATTTAAAACTGGATCTAACAATGGTGTTAATGGTATTAAACTAAATTTATTAAAATTTAAACCCAAGTTTATTGTAGAGTTCCCTTTTGCTATATTGATCTCTCCTTTTGCTGCAAATGAATTGGTTATATCATCTTTTATTTTGGCATCAATTTTATAGTTAGTTAAAGACTCATTTCCTATTATGTTTGCTTCAAAAGAACCAAAAAGTTGTCTATTTACTTTTAAATCATCTATGGTTACTTTAGAGGTTGGCAGGTAGTTTCCATCTTGTTGTAAAACATTAAGTTTTCCATTAACATTCCCTGCTAATAATAAGCTATCTATTCTAGGTGTTATTTTTGCAAGGTCTACGTCTTTAAAATCAAGTTTTATGTCTTTATACGTTGAGTCTTTTATAATTCCAGATAATTTAATTTCTTCATCTTGGTGACTCATTATAAAACGATCTACTTTAAAGTTTTTAAAGTCTCTATCGAATTCTATTTTATTGTATTTATCGCGTCTATTATTTACGTACCATCTATTATTTTTAAAAGTTACATCGCTCTTTTTAAAACCTACTACAGATTTATTATCGGCATTTATGGTATGGTAAAAACTAAGGTTATAATTATCTGTGTTATTTTTGCCTCCTTTAAATTCTGAACGCATAAACAACGTATCATTTAAGGTTACATTAATTAAGTTAAATTTTGAAGCGCTATAATATTTTGTATTAATACTATCTATTTCTATGTAGGTATTAAATAAAGGGTTTCTATTATCTACCTGTACTTCTATTTCGCTTGCAAAATAATCTAACAGTTTAATTTTAGGAGATTTAAAGGTTAGTTTAAATTCTTTCTCATCGGTTTCTACACGTCCTTTTATAAACGTGTTTTTTCCTAGTTTAACTTCTGGAAAAAATACTTCTACAATTTTATTATAAATTTTAAAGTTAAAATCTATGTATTGATTTTCTTCTATTACATTAGGGGCTTCATTTGTGTAAATATCTTTTATAGAGTTTTCAAAAAGTTTGGTAATATTTTTAAATTTAAAGTTCCCGCTTATTTGCCCTTTTACTATGTCTGGGGAGTTTACCTCTATAATTCTTTCATTATTTTGAAATGAAGATTGTATTGCAAAATCATTAAAATAGTAATCGTCTACTTCATTTTTATAATTTGTTTTATTAAATGAAATACTACCAACTGCATCATCTATTGTTGTTCCTTGCATTTTCATACTTACAATTCCTTTAAAAATTGAAGTCTCATCTCTATTATAAAAATTAAGTACTTTTAAGTTAGCATAATCTACATTGGCAACAAAATCGAATGTATTTACTGCTTTAGATAAATCTGCTAACCCGTTAAATTTTAATTTTAAGTTTTTATCGTCTGCAATTAATTCTCCATTAAATATGTTTTTTTGGTATTTTCCATTAACCAAAATATTTTTATAAGTATAATTATTATAGTTTATAGAATAAACATCTCCTGTTAGTTTAGAGCGTAGGTTTTCTTTTTCAAACCCAACACCATCTACATCTAAATTTGCAGACATTTCGCCTAATTTAGGGTCTTCTAAAAACGTCCCCATATCGAAAGCACTAAATATAACATTCCCTTTATAGGACGCTGTATCTATATTATCGACATTAGAGATTTCTAAATCGGAACTTACAAAACCTAAGGAGGTATTAATGTTTAATTTTGCTTTTATATTTTGCGAGGTTATATGCGTATTTCCTGTTATAGAGAATGTTCCTAGTTTACTAAATATTGATGGAATAGATTCTCCTAACACATTTGGTAATAAATCTTTTAATGCATAATAACTTGATGATAGTTTTGTAAACTCCCCTCGCATTTCAAAGTTATTATCTGCTGCATTAAATAAATTTTTAAAGTTTAATGTACCATAAACATTGGTTCTGGTATTTGTTGTTAATTTTAAATTATTAGCTGTTAAATCATTTAATGTCCCTGTTAGCTGGGTACTTAATGTGGCATGTTGGTTAGCTCCAAACTCGTTATAAAATGTATTTAATTCATTTAAAGCGATATCTCCTTCTGTAAAATTAGCAGTAACCTTAACTTTATCTTCAAAATCTTTAAAGTCTTCTCTTTTGTAGTTAAATTTTAAATCTCCTTTTAAGGTGGATTGTTTTGTTCTTATATTTAAGTTATCGAATCGCATTTCCGATAATGTATACTTAAAATTAGTAGACATATTCTGCATAACTAATCCACGACTATCTACAAAACCAAGAGTATTTATTCTTGCATCTACATCGCTGCCATTAATTACAAAATTTGTTGCATTAATCCCTAAATCTGTGAATTTTAAAATTTGAGGCGTTTCTTTATTTTCATCTATTAAATTAAATGTTCCATTATACACAGAAACATCACTAGAAGATAGTAGAAAATCGCTTTTTTCTAATCTTGGATTCTCATCATCAAACCTTGCTACAAAGACATCTAGATTAGTCTCTGTTTCGCCTTTGTAAGTTATAATATTTAGCACTAAATCTTCTAGGTCTATATCTCCAAAATTTAGTTTACTATTATAAAGGTTTTTAAAATTAAGTATAGAAGTATTTAATTCTGTAGCGCTAATTAATGTGTCATTTTTAAAGTCGCGTATTAATATCTGTTTCAATTCAACATCGCCATTAAACTGAAGTCCAACTTTTTCTATTTTTATATTAGTTTTATAATCTTCATTAAGGCGTTCTGTTGCATAACGGCCCAATCTGGTTTGTACTGCTGGTATAGAAAAGAATAATACCAATATGATAAAAAGCAGCAAAATTATTGCCGCTATCTTAGCTAATATTTTTAGAAACTTTTTGATACTAATTTAAAGTTATAACTTTCTTTAAGAATAAACTACATTTGCATTACGAAAAAACACCTGTTTGTAGATGTCTTTTTATGTTTTCAAAATTAACAATAATTGTGCCTAATATATACTAATGTCTTCACAAAATATTTATATCCTTGGTATTGAGAGTTCTTGCGACGATACTGCCGCTTCTGTTATATGTAACGGAAAAATTTTAAGTAATGTTATAGCAAGTCAAAAAATACATGAAGAATATGGTGGTGTTGTTCCAGAATTAGCTTCTAGAGCGCACCAACAAAATATTGTTCCTGTAGTAGCCCAAGCCATAAAAAAAGCTGATATTGAACAATCTCAATTGCATGCTATTGCTTTTACTCGTGGTCCTGGTTTAATGGGCTCATTGCTTGTTGGTACTTCTTTTGCAAAGTCTATGGCTTTTGGTTTAAATATTCCTTTAATAGATGTTAACCACATGCAGGCTCATATTTTGGCTCATTTTATAGATGAAGAGGGGTATGAGAAACCTACTTTTCCATTTTTAGGTGTGACTATTTCTGGCGGACACACACAAATTGTAAGAGTAGACAATTATTTTAAAATGACAGTTCTTGGAGAAACTATAGATGATGCCGTTGGTGAGGCTTACGATAAAAGTGGCAAAATTTTAGGTTTAGGATATCCTGCTGGTCCAGAAATCGATAGACGCGCAAAATTAGGTAATCCTAAAGCTTTTAAATTTACCAAGCCTAAAGTAGAGGGCTTAAACTTTAGCTTTTCTGGTTTTAAAACTGCTGTATTATATTTTATACAACGAGAGGTTAAAGCCAATCCTGATTTTATAGCTGAAAATTTAAACGACATTTGTGCTTCTATTCAATATACAATTATTGGTATTTTAATAGATAAATTAAAACTAGCCACTAAACAAACTGGTATTAAACAAATTGCCATTGGTGGAGGTGTTTCTGCAAATTCTGGAATACGCCAAGCGTTAAAAGATGGTGAGAAAAAATTTGGTTGGATTACTTACGTTCCTAAATTTGAATTTACTACAGATAATGCCGCTATGATTGCTATTGTTGGTTATTTAAAGTATTTAGAAGATGATTTTGCAGAAAGCAATGTTATGGCTTCAGCTAGATTAAAAATTTAAAAAACAACAGTATTGCAAAACGAGACCATTAGATTCCTTTTTGAAGCTATTTTTCTAGGGTTTGGCTTATGCTCAATGCTTGTTTTTATACTTTCATTTTTTGTAAATTCTAGTTTTAAAAATACGTTAGCGTCTTATTTTAATTATGGAACAATAGTAATACGAGTCTCTGGAATTATTTATTTTTTCTATCATTTAATACTTCTTATTCAACTTATAAATTCTAAAGAACCGACCGTTTTTAGTGAAAGAGCCCTAGGACCATACGCCACTTTCTATTGGTATCTATCGTTTAGACCACTTCTATATTGCTTACTTACACAATTGTTTTGGATAAAAAAACTTAGAAAAATTAATACAAAAAGTATTCTACTAGTGCTACTATTATTAATACTAAGTATTATTACTGGAAGAAATATAGAATACTATATTATTTTTATAACCTCAATACACAGAGATTACCTTCCTAGCGCTTGGCAATCAAAACCAATTTTAGAACTTATTTTTAGTGTCATTATATCGTTAGCAATTGCTATAACTGAACGTATTATTATTTTCTCTTTGTTAGTTGGCATCACATGGTTTATAGATAAAAAACTATTTAATACAAAAGAAAAAACTGATGCTTAAAAAGTTAAAATCTTATCATTATTTCTTAATCGTTTTATTTATCCTTCTTATACATATTATTTGTAGTTACAATTTTGATGAAACAGAGGTAATAAGTATTAACATACATGATACTTATTTTATTATTAGCCTTTTGGGTATTGATATAATATTATCGATTATACTCTTAATATCTGGCTTCGCATATTTAATCCTAAATAAAATAAAAATAGCTTTAATAAAGGGGTTAACTAAAACACATATTTTCATTACTATAGGCTCTATTTTATGTCTTAAAATAGGATTTTTTTTATTTAATACTTCAAATCATAAAACTGTAATTTTTGTAATTCTTATTGCTTTAATAGTATTAACTCAATTGTTTCTTATATTTAATATCATTATAAGTATGTTTAAGTATGGCTTACAACGCACAACTCGTCAATAGAATAAAAGAGCAATTACAGTTCTTTGCAGAAACCTTTACAGACAAAAAAATGTTTGGAGGAATCGCTTTTCTATACAAAGGAAAAATGACTATAGGTGTTATTAAAAATAAATTGATGGTACGTGTTATTTCAGAGAAAATGGAAACTGAATTAGAAAAACCAAATGTAATACCTATGGATTTCACTAAAAAACCAATGAAAGAGTTTATCTATGTTTTAGAAGATGGTATAGAAACTGAATTAGAATTATTACACTACATAGAATTAGGTTTAGAACACGCTAAAAGTAAATTGTAATACTATGGTTTATAAGAGGTTATTATCTTCCTCTTGATGAGATTCTTGCCTGCGTAGGGATTGGGTTGTTTAAATCCCTGTTAATAAAGTTTTAAATAATAATACAACACAATATAATATTTTGTTTTTTTGTGTTGTAAAAATTTAAATCAATGAATAAAGCCCTACTTCTAATCGTATTATGTTTATCTACAGCTTCATTTGCACAAAGCAGAAAACTAAAAAAAGCACTAGATACTATAGCAACTGTTGAGCAAGCTGAAGCCTACATAGAAGCCGAAAAGTCTAAGAAAAAGAATAAATTAATTATTTTTAATGAAGCCAAACATAAAACAAGGTTAGCTAAAACTATTATAGGTTTACCAGTTGGTGCCACAAAAACTGTAGATGTAGAGTTTGGCAAAGTACATTATAAAGTTATCGAAAAAACGAACGAGCCACATTACAGAATAAGCTATGTGTTTTTAGATGGTAATACAGTAAAGTTAAAAAGAATTCATGAGGTTACTAAAGACATTATAAAACAGCATAAGGATGGTATTAAATTTGAAGACTTAGCAAAAAAATACTCTATGGATAGAAATGCATATACTGGAGGAGATTCTGGCTGGTTTAAAGATGGAGATATGCCTATTGAAGTAGAAGAACAAGTAAGTGATTTAAAGAATAATTTAGGAGACATTTACACGGTTAGAACCCAAGAAGATAATGGCTACTATGTTATATTAAAAACACACAGAATTAAAACAATTAAAGAAGTTAAGGTGCTTAAAATTATTGACAAAGCCTAATGCAATTATTTTATAACTCAGAAATAAACGATAATACAACACAATTCTCTTTTTCAAAAGAAGAAAGTAAACATATTGTAAAAGTACTACGTAAGCAAGTAGGCGATACTATGCATATTACCAATGGCAAAGGTTGGTTATTTAATGCAGAAATAACAATTGCAGGGCTTAAAAACTGTGTGGCAACCATACAATCTAAAACACAACAAGCACCCGCAGAATATAATTTACATTTAGCAGTTGCACCAACAAAAATGAATGACCGCTACGAGTGGTTTTTAGAAAAAGCTACCGAAATAGGTATTACTAGCATCACGCCTATTATTTGCGACCACAGCGAGCGTAAAGTTATTAAAGCAGAACGTTTCCAGAAGATTTTACAATCTGCCATGAAGCAATCTCTACAATGCTATTTGCCAGAACTTAAAGATGCTACATCTCTTAAAGAGTATTTAAAAACAACTCCCGAAGGTGATTGTTTTATCGCGCATTGCGAAGAGACAAAAAAACAATCCTTAAAAAGCCTGCTAAAACCAAACACAACAACAACGATACTTATAGGGCCTGAAGGCGATTTTAGTACCAAAGAAATTGAACTCGCTTTACAAAATAATTGGAAACCTGTAACTCTAGGCAAAACAAGACTTCGTACAGAAACTGCTGCTATTGTAGCTTGCCATTCTGTAGCGTTTGTAAATGAATAATCAATAGTCTTTTTGAAAATTTCGTTAAAAATGTGTTTTACACTATAAATCTTGCTATTTTTGAGATATGACATTGAAAAGAATTTTCCTATTCAGTATTGCAATTACCTGTTTTGTTATACAATTTAGTACCGCACAAGATTTAGCTATTTTAAAATATAAAGGCGGTGGCGATTGGTATAGTAACCCAACAGCATTACCAAACCTTATTGCGTTTTGTAATGATAATATAAATACTAAAATGAAAGCTAAACCAGAAACGGTAGAAGTTGGAAGTTCAGATATTTTTCAATATCCATTATTACACATGACGGGGCATGGCAATGTGTTTTTTAGTGATGAAGACGCCGAAAATTTAAGAAACTACTTAATATCTGGCGGTTTTTTACATATCGACGATAATTACGGGATGCAACCTTATATTACTAAAGAATTAAAAAAAGTATTCCCAAATCAGGAATTGGTAGAATTACCAAATAATCATCCCATTTTTAATACAGCTTATAAATTTCCAAAAGGCTTACCAAAAAT
>NZ_JBSHNS010000092.1:0-8568 GCF_053601635.1 Pontimicrobium sp. MEBiC01747 | reverse complement strand
CAAGATTTGTTTGTAATTGTTTAAAATACTGTTCAATGTTTGATTGAGAATCGAGATATGAATGGAGTTCTGTTTTAAATATTTCTTCTAGGTCTTCTTTGTTAATGAGGTTTCCACAATGATCTTTGCAAATATAGTTTTTGGTTTTGTTGTGAGTAAACATTCTCGCTCCACAATGGCAATATACATATTGAGTGAACAAATGAATTTTGGTATTCATTGGTTTTTTTCTCGGGGAATATTGATTACGTAATATGGTATTAACATTTTCCCAAAGTTCTTTGGGAATAATAGAGGCTACTTCATGAAAGAACCACTCTTCTTTTGGTTTCTCTATTCTCTTCCCTTCTTTTGAAACAGTACTATGATTCATTCTGTATAATCCTTTATACACTGAATCAGTAAGAATACGTTTTACCGTAGAATCAGAGAAGAGATTACCTTTTCGTGTGCGATACCCTTTTTCGTTTAGCAAGCGAGCAGTTGTTCTTTTTCTTTTACATTCTAAGAATGTTTCAAAAACCGCAGTGCAAACAGCTACTTCATCTGGATTAATTTCAAGTTTCTTATCTACATATTGATAACCTAGTGGAGCATGTCCGCCAATACGTTTTCCTAATTGTGCTCGCGTAATAATAGAGCCATTTATTCTCTCAACAATCATTTCTCTCTCTAATTGAGCATTTGATCCCATCGTTCTATAGAAATGCCTTCCCATTGGTGTTGACATATCTATGGACATATTCATAGCTATTAATACTGCTCCATACTTATCAAAGTATTCAGCTATTTCAATTAGTTCTCTCGTATTTCTTGCAAGTCGTGATATTTCGGAAAAAACAAGACCATCTATAAGACCAATTCTAATATCACGCATCATTATTTTGGCTTCTGAATACTTCATAACTGATTCACCACTAAGTGCGCCAAGACGATATATCTTTTTAACTTCCCAACCTCTATTTTTGATAAATTCTTCTCCTCGTACTTGATGATGTACGTCGCTTTCAGTAACTAATTGTTTTGGGTCTGATACACGAACCCAAAGACCCATTGCTTTTTTCTTCATAAAGTGCTGTATTATACTGTTATTTCTGCTTTAATTTAGGCTAGATAGTTCACTAAAACAAGGCAATATTCCTTACTTTTTTTTCGATTTTTTACAGAGTTTTGAGATAAGATTATGTAGGGTTGTTCCCTTTTCTTGAGCATCAGAATCATTAATATCTATTTGATTAGATGTTACACGATAACCCCGTACTTTTTTGACTTCTTTCTTCTCTTTCTTCTCTTTTGGCTCTAATGCATTTAATGCTTTAATAATGCCATCTTGAAGCATGTATTGAACTTTTTTAAGATCTTCTTTTTTGAGAATTTCAGCAGCCCGCTTTTTGATGTTTCGGAGGTGCGTTTTACTCTCGCAAACCATGTAGATATGTTGGTAGTGAGCATTAATACATTTCTGAATATTTTTTACTTCATATTCAATTGAGTTCGTAATGGAAATTTCGATAGCTATAGCAAGATTTTCTCTTTCTAGGCACACATCAATACGTCCTCCACTCACGTCTTTTTCTAGCGTTACTTTGTACCCTCTTTGTCTCCCTATTGTCTGTACATACTTTTGTAATGTTATATGTTTTTGTGTTTGTTCTTTATGTGTCAACTCCTGCAAAAAGGCTTGTTTCTTTTCCTCAAGTGATGTTGCATCTTTTGTGATAATTGACTCTACTTCATCTATGATAGGCTTTTCTACATGTTTTTCAGGTATATTAACTTCTACTTCTTTCGGTTCAACAGGAGTTTTCTTTTGATCTACTTTGGCATTAGGTAAGAGCGTTGCAAGTAGCTCTGATAGTTTTTCTTTTGTTTGGGCATAACGTGTACGTGATGCGAGAGTAATATATCCTGCAAAAGTTTGCTCTTGTGGTTTTCTCTTAAGAGGTAACGTTTGCACATTAAAATCATTACTTCGCTTTATCATACGTACCAAAGCTTCCCCACGTCCAAGTTCCATAAAATCTTCTGCATCAAAAAAGGAATAGCTTCCTGCTATTCGTTTGCTGTCTTTGTCTCCTTGTCTAAAAAATATTTGTGTCGCCGTATTGGTAAGCATTGAGTTTAATAAGTCATGCTGTACTTGCTCTAAATGTTGTAGTACTAATATGAGAGATAGATTGTATTTTCTTGCCCCACTTAAGATATTTTCAATCACAGGACTATTAGCATAATTTTGACTTTCATCAATATACAAGTGGATTGGCTTTCTGTTCCCTTTCGATTGGTTTTGGCGTGCAAAAGCGACTTGGTTAATTTTGGTGATGATAAGGCGGGCGAGGAATTTAGAATTTTCAAAGCCAATCAATCCAACTGACAACTGTATTAATACAAGTTTCTGTTCCTCTACCAATTCATTAAAGTTAACCCCTTTGGTTTGACAAAAGATATTGCGTAACAATCGTGTTTGCATAAAGGAATCAATACGTAGCAACAGTGGCGAAAGTTCATTACGTCTTACTAAGGGAAATTCATTCTGCCAGTAATATTGGAGTATGGGATCATCGAGTGTATCAAGGAATTCTTGTCTAAAATTCTGTTCTAATAAAAAGCGTTTCATATCTAATATGGATGCTTCTTTTTCGCAGTAGACAAAGGTGGATATGGTCTTTTGTAATACCGAGTTTATCCTATCACCTGAACTAATCCATGAATCCGAAAAAGCAGAAGCAAGATCAGAAGCTAAAACTGTTTTTTCAGCTTCACTTTCGGCTCCGAAAATATTAAAGCCAAATGAGTACTTATCATCAGCCATATTGATATAGACGACGTTGTTACTTTCATGTACGGTTATCGTCTCCAATATATCATTAACCAAATCTCCGTGTGGATCTATAACAAAAGTTGCATTGTTATATTGTAGATCCTGATACACTAATTGTTTTACTAAGTGCGTCTTCCCTGTTCCTGTGGCTCCGCCAATAACCATGTGTCTGCTGAAGGTGTCATCATCAATGCCAGCAGAGTACTCTTGTCCTTCATGCTGATTGATACCAATGACATACTTTTTGTCTTTGGCAATTTCAGGAAGTAATTTTGTTTTACCTCCTTGAGTACCGAGTTTGATTGAGGTAATAGTATTGTTAGGATAATGCACAAAGGTATTGAGTTCGTTACTGTTTAAGATAAACCCTAAACGATTACTTAACCTATTATGTAAATTGTATTCATGGAAATCATACGAATACCCCTCGTTAGAGAGTGGTATTAATTTGTTGTATTCTGATTGGGAAATACTAGCAACGCTCTGTGCTAGTTGCCTCACGAGATAGCTACTTCGCTCGGCGGTGTTGCCTTGGGTTGCAATACGAAAAACAACCGAAAACAGAGGGTTTGATATTTTTTCTTTAGCGCACTGTGGCATTTCTGGCGCATCTTCAAAAAAAGAACCACCTGCCCCATCACTTACCGAAGTGGTAATGTCTTTGGCAAGTGGTGACGTAATGCCTTTAAACAGTATTTGAATAACGGCTACATCATGAGCCGTGATTGTTTCAAGATTTCCAATGATAGCGGTTAATGGATCAAGGCTAAATGATGAAGTCGTTTGTATCGGGCGCATAAACTCATCGGATAATCCAAAATCTGCAATAGCAATATCTCGCTCTCTGTCAAAGCCAAAAGACCCTATATCTATTTCGGATAACTGAATGGTTGGAAAGTAGGCTCGACATAAAGAGTGTATTTGTTCGCTGTCATATTCATCACAAACGATTTGAATGGTAATCGTTTCACTATTACCTACTATCTCAAAAGATATAGGTTCCGTTGTAAAGGAGAGCATGGAAAGAAATTCGACATTACGCAGAGGTGAAATATCTTCACCAAAAGAAAATGACATACGGTAACCAATGAGCGTACTTTCTCTATGTTCTAAATACTTCGGTGTTCTATCTATCTCAACTATTTTTTGTTTCTTGTTTTCTTGTAGTGGTGATAACAGTTTGGTTACGCGAGAAAAAAGAGAGGCTGCTCGTCCATCATCAATTATAGGTGCTTGATACCTTTGATGCTGAAATGGAATATACGGCGGCTCTATATCTACAGGAGTATCGAAGTGGTAATATCCACGATTACGATACTCCCATTGGTAGAAATAGAGTGTTGCTTGTTCACTAATCGTTAAATGCATGGCTAGCGCTTAAAGACATCATTAAGTATTGGCTTACGTTCTGATTCGGTTAGAGTGCGTACACCTTTTTCTTTGGTAATCTCATCGATGACTTTTAACACTGAACGCTGGGCGTAGGTCATAAACATGGAGGCAGTATCAACGCTGTAGTAAGTTATTGGATAGAGTTTCATAGCAAGCCAATCACCAACAACAGGAATTCGAGCAATGAGAATTTTCCAAATTGAATTTCTATACAACAACCACCATGATACAAAAAAGCCGTTACCAAATTTAGCAGCGCAAACATTGTATTCATATTTCTTCCATCGTACGCGGAGATATATTCTACTTGGAGAAACACCCTTAACGCCTTCTCTGATGTATGTCTCCTCTGCTCGGATGTTCCTAATACCATGTGATTGTAACTCTTCTCCTAGTCGCTGATAAAACTCTTTGGGTGAAAAATCAAAGTTGTCTATCAAGATGTTCCAATTGGAATGGTACTGTTTAAGAATAGAACGGAATAGGAATTTGAAGATGAAAATGGTGATAAAAATCCACAGTGCGATGGTTCCGTACGCCATGATGTACATAATAATTTCTGACATAATAATTAAGTTTTTAAATGATTAATACAACCAAAATTTACTATGCTTTTTTAGTACAACAATGAAAAAAGGACAAGAGGGGTTTTGAGGAGGATAAGATCGTGTTTTTTGAGGATGAAATTTACTTTTAGGATATAAAAACACTTTTAAAAAAGTGTTTTTAGTAAGGTTATTCCAAATAATGATGCGTCAACATCAAAGCAAATACATCAAACAATCCCATATTATAATCCTCTAAATCAGAGTTCATTTTAAATTGTGGTTTCCTCAATACTAATTCTGGATACCATTTGCATATTGTATTTACGATACCAAACTTTGACTTACCACCAAATTGGGAAAAGACTTCTTTAATCTGTTTTCGAGAGTATTGATATACAGGAATATCGTGTGTTTCTGCTTCATGTTTAAAGCCGTTAATAATCCCTATGGTTCGTTTACTAATCCGTGTATCCTCTTCTTCATAACCTCTTAGAATAACCAAAGCTGGTTTGTATTGTTTCAGTAACTTATGCAAACGTTTAATGTACCTATCTTTCGTAAATGGGCGAATTTTTGATATGCCATAGTTAAGTAACTCTTTGGGATTTTCGCAAATGAGATAGCCCATTCCAAAGTAATTTGGATAGAGTACCAGCGTTAAATCAGGCGTTTGCATATTGCGTATGTAGTGCTTCTAAACGATCTACGATGATATCTAAACTCATGGTGCGTTTGGCACTTGTTTTTGTTTGGTAGCCCTTTTCTAACTCCCCTTTTAAACGTTGTGCATTCTCCATACAATCATAGATTGTTTCTGGATATTGATATTTAAATAATTTTTCAAGTGGAACTTTTAAGATGAGATGATAAGCGAGTGCTATTTTCATATTGGCATCAAGTTTACCCGATTCTATCTTTGAGAGATTTCCTGTGTCATAGCCAATGATAGATGCCATGTCTTGCAAAGAAAGCCCTGTACGTTCTCTATTAATTTTTAAAAAATTGTGTGTGTGTATCATATTAAATTAATAGGTGTTGTGTTATTCTCATGCAACACCAAGGACATCATAAGGGTTTTTATTTTGTGTATGTAGATAACCAGTTTTGTATGTCATACAATTTTTTTTCGCTTGCGCTCTACTTTTTTATTCAGCTTTAATATTAGCTTGTACGATTGTATATGCGTTGTTTTTCTTTTTTTAATGTTTTCTGAATGTAGATAGAACTTACTTCCAAGTACATATTGTATATATAATTATTGTAGTCTGAACTTACTTCTAGGGTTCTCGGTAGGTAAGTTCTATGGTGGTGGTATAAAGCGGTAATAGAGCTTGTAAGACCTTCGACGCTGCGGCGTGGTAGTAACATACTTCCCGTGTTCGTTTTTAATACTAATGAGACCTTTTTTTAACAATGAGGATAGGGCTTCTGAAACGGAGCGTTGAGAGAGATTGGTTTTTTTGACAAAAAACCGCCCAGAAATCCAATCCCATTGTTTGTGTTTTTTAGTACCTGGTTCTACAAAACCATAAGTTTGACGAATGATGACAAGCAGTACTTTGAGTTCTGCATACCCTAGCTTTGGTAATATTCTAAAGAAGGTATTGGGTACATTGGTAAAAGGATAGTATGACATTCTTTTAGAATAGCTATGGCTATAGTTTAGTTATAGGTAACTTGTTTTGTATATCAATTAGTTAAGAGGATGCTTAAACATTTGAGAACGCAAATGTTCTGCTGTTGCAGATAGATAGATTGTTGTTGTCTTGATATCACTATGCCCCATCATTTTTGACAGACTAAAAATATCACATCCACCCTCAATCATAAGGGTGGCAAATGTATGACGGAGTTTATGAATCGTAAATGGAATTCCAGAGGCTTCTTTTATAAGATTTGTTAAATGCTTTAAACCAAACTCGGTAAAACCCGAATTTCTATTTGAAGACGTGAAAAACTCTGGGCAGGTCTTCCGCGCTTTTTTACGTTCTATCAAATAACGATTAAGGCTTTGAGCAAGCGTGTAACTTATAGGAATAATACGGTCTTTGTTTCCCTTACCTTGCCTAACAAAAATGCTTAAGTTTTGCGTATCAACATCTGTTAGCTTTAAATTAAGAAGTTCACTTTTACGAAGTCCAGAAAATAAAAAGGTGGCAAAAATAGCATGATTTCTATATTTCAGATAATTATGAGTATAGGGATAGTTATATACTATTTCAAGCAATTTAAGTGCATCTTGTTTTTTTAATCGTTTAGGAAGATGGGGTTCTGATTTTGGTAATACCATCCCCTCAACAGGATTAGATACCAAATGTCCTCGTTCTTTGCACCACCTGAAGAACACAATGAGGGTCATGTAATAGGTTCGGTACGTTGCGACTTTCCAATTCCTCTTAACTCTGCCGTTCAAAAAGAATTGCTCTACAAGTGGTCTATTTACCTCCTCAATATGCGTAATATCAGTATGACGATAAAAAGCACCAAGCTTTTCTTTGTAACGCTTAACGGTTGTTTTAGAGACTCCTCGAATATGTAATGAGTGGTAACAAAAATCCTCTACCAATAGTTCAAAATTCATGTAAATAATACAATGTTTTATCACTATTAGGTAAAGGATATTTCGTGTACTCTACGGTCAATAAAGCTAGAGTTGAGACCGCTGAAGACCTTTTTTTAACGTTCAGATTGCTCTAAAACGTTAATTTATAAGGGGAATTTGTGGACCTGACAGGACTCGAACCTGCCACCTCGTCAGTGCAAGGGGTGTTATAACTGCTAAATGTCTCTAAAACGTTATTTTATATAGGTTTTAGAGAGATTTTGTAATCTATACAAGTATTTTTTCACGGTCACATCCCCACACGAAATTTCAATTTAAAATAGTGATATATCATTGTGTAAATCCAAGTTAATGGATGGTTAATGATAATATATCGACTTATTTATTTTAGCAGATAAACATGGAAAAGCCGAATAAATCCAATCGTTTGTTAGTCAATAAATAAAATATTACATTTAACTACTTCCCTACAACAATATTGTTAATAGTTAATTTGTTGTATATATGTTCGTGAAGTTTCTGTCTTGATGGAACGCAAATATATCTGTGTTGTCTTTATTGAAACATGCCCAAGAATATTCATAATACTCATAATGTCTGCATTTTCTAGTGCAAGTTTGCATGCAAAAGTATGGCGGAAGCGATGCAAATGGAATTTAACCCCAGATAGCTTAGTATATTTTCTAACCCAATGTTTAAGACCATATTTCGACAGTGGCGTATCACTCTTTGTGGAGATAATAAGTGAATCACAAGTAAACTTTAATCTTTCTCGTTCCTTTAAAAAGGATTTAAGATGAGATGCTAATGTAAAATGTAATGGGATATATCGGCTTTTCTTAGATTTAGAAGTTTTTCCGTTAATAAATATATTTTTCTGTACAAAATCAATATCGCCAATTTTTAATGCCAACAGTTCCCCACTTCTGATACCTGTATACAGTAAGAGTTCTGCAATAATTAAATCACGTGTGTATAAAAAGTGATTATCAATATTATTAAGCGTAATACTTGACAGTATTCTTGATACCTCATTATCAGTTAATGCCCTTGAATCATCATAGGTTGGATTGGATGGTCGTGTAAGCTGTTTGCAAAAATTTTTTGGAAGATCTTCTTTTGTTTCAAGCCATCTAAAAAACGCTATAAGTTTATTATAGTACGTTTTTATCGTTGAGGGTTTAATCCCTGTTGTTACGGTATCTTTCCCAACAATACGTTTTCTATTGGATAAACGTTTAAAT
>NZ_JBSHNS010000091.1:0-22120 GCF_053601635.1 Pontimicrobium sp. MEBiC01747 | reverse complement strand
CTCTAATGCTAGACTTAGTTTAGATGCAACAATATTTAATGGATTTAGGTTACTTAATACAATTAAACAACAACGATTAAATAAACAAGCAGCAGACCTAGAAATAGAAGAAGCAAAACAAAATTTAGTTTTAAATGTTACACTTGCATATTTACAAGTTTTAAATAGCAGGGATCTTTTAGAGTTGTCTAAGAAAAGATTAGAAACAACAATAAAACAATATAAGAGGCAAGAAGTGCTCTACAATCAAGAAGTAGGTAATCCTGCGGATTTTGCAGACATAAAAGGACAATTAACTAGGGATGAAACATCAATTTTGGTTTCTAAAAGTGCATTAAACAATGCTAAAATTAATTTAGCTAGACTGTTAAATATTACTAATGGAATAACAATAAATACAACAGATTTACTTTTAGATATAAAACATTATGGTTTCTCATCAGAAGAAGTTTTTAATGAAGCCCTATTAAATTTAGCAACCTTTAAAGCAAAAGTATTACGCGTAGAAGCAGCCAAAAAAGGAATTAATGTAGCTAAATCGCAATTTACGCCAGAAATCACCTTTTTTGGGCAGTTAAATACCAACTACTCCAGTGCGGCACAAACGTTTACAGCTACAGGAACAAGTGTAGAAGATACTGGAGATTTTGTAACGATTAATAATCAAGACATTGCTGTGCAAACTAATAGAACACAGTTTGAAGGGCGTAAAATAGGGTATAGAGATCAATTTGATAACAATTTAAATACAGTTGTTGGTGTTGCCATTAACATTCCATTATTTAATGGTTTTAGAGCAAAAAATAACGTTGCGTTAGAAAAAATAAAAGTAGAAGAAGCTATAATAACACTAGACAGAACCGAGCAGGATATAAAAAATGCGATAGCGCAAGTACATTTCGATATGCAAGCAGCTTACAACAGGTATAATAGTTTAAAAAAACAAGTAGAGGCGTTTACCGAATCGTTTCGTGTTAACGATGTCCGTTTTAATAATGGAGCCTCTAATTTTTTAGCTTACATAACAAGTAAGAATAACTTAGATGCAGCACAAACCAATTTAATAAATGCTAAATACGAGTATTTACTACGAGTTAAAGTATTAGAGTTTTATAGAGGGAATATGCTTTAAAATCTTTTATTAATTAAATCTGCTGTGTTTTAATCCCAGCATTAGTTCCAGTGTATTGTTAAAATAGTAATTCATGATTTTTATTACTTATTTACATATAAATTAATAACAGCAGTATTATCTGGAGCAGTTGTTAATTCTTAACATAAGAATAGTTATTACATTGCTAACTACTGCTTTTTATTCTAATATAAGTATGCGTTTTGCTAATTCTATCGTCATATGTTTTTAAAACTACATAATACCAATCATGCCAATGGCTGTCTGAATTATCTACATCTACAATAAAAATATCAGATTTTTTATGTTCAATGACAGCTTTCTCAAAGTCAGGAACCATCATCCCTTTTTTTAGCCATCCTAAATCCCCTTTTTTTGAGTGCTCATCCATATTATAATCTTTAAATAAATCGACAAATGGAACTCCAGATTTATATTTTTTGATTATAACTTGTCTAATTGAGTCAATTTCTTTTTTTACTAATTCATTTGCATTTAAGTAAATATAATTTACACGAAACTCGGTTTCTTTAGAAGAGCTAATTAACTTATAATAATATGTTTCATTGTTGATTTTTATTGCCTTTATTTTTCCTTTTTTTAACCCCAAAAGTTTTCTTGGAATTATAGTGTCTAATGTGTTTAGTTCAATAAGTTCAATATTCCAATCAGAATTTCTAGATTTATACTTTTTTAACTCTTCTCGAGACTCTATATTATTTAGAGTTTGCTTTATTTCTTTTTTAGTTTGTCCTTTAGCGATTATAGAGAAAAGAACTAATAATATTTTAATATAGTGTTTCATTTTTTAGTCTGATTATAGTTGTAGTTAAAACAGGCTTGTAAAACATACTGTTATCTAACATTTCGTATTCAACTTCGCCAGGTTTAGAGTTTATTTCAAGAGAGACAATCTCATTAAGGTATTTAGTTACAATTTTTTCCATTTTTTACAACATATAATTCCGCTATGCGTTGTTTTTTGCAGAAAGATATAGAAAATATCTTTTTAGCATAAAATACCCGTTGCCATCTGTTTGCTTTTTATTCTTTTTTCTCAAATACTTTCCAGATAAGTGTTGCAATTATTGCCCCTAATGTAGGAGCAGTAATATAAAGCCATAGTGCAGAGAAATTTCCAGATATAAGCGCAGGAGCTAAACTTCTTGCAGGATTAAATGAACCTCCAGAAATTGGGCCAGCAAATAGAATAATTCCAGTAACAAATAAGCCAATGATGAGTCCCGCTATATTAGAAAGCTCTTTTTTAGAGCCTATTCTTAATATTGTAAGCATTAAAAAGAGCGTTAAAACAAATTCTAGAATAAATGACTGTAGCAATGCACCTGAAGGAATTGTAGCACCTAACGTTACGTTTTCTGGAAACATAAATGTTAATAAACCACTTGCTAAAATTGCTCCAATAATTTGAGCAGAACTATAGAATATAGCCTCTTTTTTTGGTATTAACTTACCAATTACTAGAGCTACAGTTACAGATGGGTTTATATGTGTTCCAGAAATGTTTCCAAAAATAGATATCATTACACTAATTGTTATTCCAAACGCTAAAGCGATTCCTAGTAGGCCTAGACTTCCATTAGGTTGATCATTTACAATTATTGCTCCAGTTCCACAAAAAACCAAAGCAAAAGTGCCAATAAATTCAACTATATATTTTTTCATACTTTTCTTAAAAAAAAAGAGGGTAATTAAACCTAACTACCCTCTTTGTATTAATTAGTAAGCTATTAAATTGCTGATGCTCCAGCTTCTGCAACTGTATGATCGTTTTCAACAGAGCTTCCACTTACTCCAATAGCTCCAATTATTTCGCCTGATGCATTTTTAATAGGTACACCACCTGGAAAAGTAATCAATCCATTGTTTGAATGTTCAATATTAAATAAAGGTTGACCAGGTTGAGATAACTCCCCAATAATTCCAGTATTCATATCAAAATAACGAGCTGTTTTTGCTTTTTTAATAGATATATCAAGAGAACCTAACCAAGCACCATCCATTCTACCAAATGCTACTAAATTTGCTCCAGCATCTACAATAGCAATATTCATTTTTGTGTCTATTGCTGTAGATTTTTGTTTTGCTGCTGCGATTGCCTTTTCTGCTTGTGCTAATGTAATATTCATAATTTTATTTTTTATGTATTGTTATTAATTTGATGCAAATTTACATTGAGCATTAAAGTATTTAGTTACTAAAACAGTTCAATAACTTATGAAAAAAGGTCAAGTTTAAAGTAAAGCAGAAATATGAAATTAAGAAACTATTTCACTTGGGCTAATCCCAAATTTATTTTTAAAAGCTATACTAAAGTTTGAGAGGTTGTTGTATCCAAAATCTAAATAGATGTCTGAAGGTTTTAAATGCCCTTGTTCTAAAGTCTCTTTTGCTTTTTGAAGCCGTTTATCTTGAAGCCATTTTCCAGGAGATGTATTATATTCTTTAATAAAATGACGTTTAAAAGTTGATAAACTCATATTACATAAAAATGCAATTTCCTCCAGTTTTAAATTAGAATGTATTTTACTTTCTACAATTTTTTTAAAAGGTGAGGTTTCTTTAATGATTAAAGAATGTAGGTATAATTCAAATTTATTTCCATATTTCTGTAAAAGATAGAGCATCAATTCTTCAAACTTCACAGAAAGTAAATTCTCCATGAAAACTGTTGGTGCTTCACTAATTGTTGATAATGAATTTAAATATGATGTAATGTATGAGTCATTCCTTATTATAAAATATGGTATTTCATTTTTTATTATTTTGTTTTTAGAATGTTTCTCTAAAAAACCTTTTAGTTTTTCTTCAGAAAAAAAGAATAACTTACAGTAATATATTGCTTCTGTATCTAGTAACTCTGTCCATAACCAGTTTCCTTTTTTTAATAATAATGATTGGTCTTTATTAACTGCTACAGATGTTCCAGCGAAATGCACTTGCTTTTTTCCAACTTGCAAAAAGCTAAACATATTCATTTCTAAATTGACTTTACTTTTAACAACATCATTTGTCATTTTAAAATCATAGACAAATAAATCTGGATTTTCATTTCTATCCTTAAGGTAGCTTGTAGGGATATTTTCTATAGACATCTAATTTCTTTTTTTAGTTTGAAGTTAATGTAAGGTAGACTATAAATCATTTTTTACAGTGTTTTACACTGTTTTTTTATAATTTTTTAATCTTTCCAAACCTGTATACTCTATTTTCTTCAATGCAAATTTTCACATATTACTATTTAACACCTTCAAGGTCATTAACAAAAAAGCATTGTTGAATTTAAGAAAAAGCAAGAAAGCACTGTAAAATAAAAATCTGAATATAATTTTTCATAGGTTTATTCAAATACTACAAAATGTTAAGATATACTCAATACAAAAAAATACTCATAACCACTTTTTTAAGAGAGTTATGAATACTTTAATAACAAATTTAAAGGTCTAAATTTTTAAGTATACAACATGCGTAACTAATATATTTTAATTAGTTAATTTATAAACTCGTCATAAGTTTTAATAACACTACCCGCATGCATAAGCACCTTGTTTATACTGTATAGTATTCGTTTTAGAATCTATCCAGACTAATGTTAATACGTTTGTATTAGAACAGATGGCAATTGGTGCATCTACAGCAATTTCTACATCATTTAGTTCTTGTTCTAAAGTCCATCCAGCTTGGTTTAATGTGCCAAAACCATTTGTAAATTGGTTTTCTGCAGAGTATATACCTGTTAACCCAAAAACTTCGGTATAGGCGGTAGAAATATCTGCATATCCACCTCTATGTACTAAATGCAATTCACCAGAAATATTAGCCATAGCCATATAACCTATAGTTTGATACTCGTTACCCAGAGCAGCCATTTTTTTAGAAAAATGCCCTACAGGAAAATCTGTAACAGACCATTTATGTAAAGTGGTATTGTTTATTGGATCGGGTTGGTCTTGAAAATTTACAGCTTTAAAGGCATTAAACTTTCCAGTATTGTATGATGCCATACGCATTTTTCGAGTATTTCGCTCTTTATATACCAAAAGTAAAGATGCTCCAATTTGGCTTATAGTCATTGGGCCATCTGTTAATTGATTTACAGAAACTACAGTGCCGGAAAACCCATTGGCATCGCCTTCCATAGATTGTATAAAACCATCTGTGTTAACCCAACAAAGCATGAATTTGTTCTTAGCTGTAGCCATATCATAATAAGCAGTTAAAGCAAAGCTTCCAGCTGTTTTTTGCTGTAATGGATAGGTAGGACTCCATGTTTTAGTATCCATATTATAACTATTAACTAGTAAGTTACCCTTGGCATCTGTAGTAATTAATATACTAGTAGTTGCTATAGAAGCCATCGCAATAGCACCTTGAGCACTGTTGTTTATTTGCTTAGGTTGGCTCCAACCAGATGTACCAAAAAAGCTTTCAAATAACTGCCCTTTTGTATTAGCAAACACCATATGTTCTCCATTGAGACTATTAGTAATGGCTAATGATTTAGCCGCGGAAAAATCTGTATCTGTAGCGATTGTCCATGAAAAAGATTCGTCCCATAAAAAGCGAAACCAATTAGCGCCAAAATCGTTTTTGTGTAATGAGCCTAATTGAAAGTTTTCTTCAACAGTTTTTATTAAATTATAGTGGTTGTATGGAGTATTTATTTTAGTACCAGGTTTTATCATATCTCCTAAAAGCACAGTATAAATCTGGTTTGGGCCATCGTAATTAGTATCGTAATCTCCTGGTTTAGCATTAAAATCTGCTTCATCGAATGTAATGACTAATAATGTCCCTTTTGGTATTTTAGATTGAGCCCAAGCTTTATCAGGATCGGTTAACAGTAAATCGACATCTAAGTTTAAGCCTAAATAATCTATATTTTTATCGTTTTCAAACCCTTGTACATTAGAGGTTGCTATATGTCCTAAAAACACATGTTCTAACCAAGCAGATAACTGTGGCACTAACTGTGTTCTAGGGTTGGTATCTACATGCGTATTGTATAAGTAGTGGCCATCATTCCAAATATCTGGAGTAAACCAGCTATATTCTGGTAAAGTTTCATGTTTTACATCTTCCCAAAACTGAGCATCGCTTACAATTTTCTTCCATCTGTTTTCGTCTTTTTGAATATTGTAGCAAGAAGCAAAAGCATTGTGCTTACGAAAATATCTTGCTAATTCTTTTGGGTTTTTATTAGGATATTCGGTTATAGGTTGTTCTGTAGTAGGATAATCTGGATTAACCCAAGCTTTATTCCAGGGTTCATTTGGGTAAGCTTCCATGTAGGCTTTCCAACTCACATTTTTGGCTTCTAATAAATCTACTAAGGTCTCTTGCATTAATGGTTTTGCTGGAGGCGTATCGTTTGTAACGCAGCATATTTCTCCTGTTAACGAGGCTATATAATTAGTTTGAGAAGGGTGGAAGGCACCAAAATAATTGGTCATGTCTGCTCCTGCAGAAGCTAATTTTTTCATAAAGGCGTTTTGCATGACATAGCTTCTGTATTGGTTCTCGAACATAATAGTAATAACGCGATTGAAAGGTTTCTTCATAATTAGCTTTTTTGTGTTTTAGTAACTAACTCATCTATTAACCAGTTATATTGTTTTCTGCTAGAAGGCGAAATATATTCAAATGGAGGACCAGCATACTTTTTATTAGGTAATTCACAATTTAATAAATCGGCAGCTAAATATTTCATTTGATACATCATACCAATAGCTTTAACTATTAAAGCCGATTGGCCATTAAATGCTAAATGCAATAACTGTAAAAAGTAAGAGTATAACTGATTGAATTCTTCAGCTTTTTCACGAGCAGGAGAGCCTAGAGGGAAATCATTAACCTTAGGGTTATCGACCATATTTATTGCTGCATCCCAATTAATAGGTACTTTCTCACCAGTCGGTTTTTTATTTGGGACGTCATTTGGCTTGTACTTTTGCCCTAAATAAATTTCATTAAACCTAAAATAGTGGGCTACTTCTTCATTTTGACCAAAATATGCATCATCTCCATCTGCTATAGAACCTGAAGCGCCTTCACCTTGATCGACTATAATATCTATAGCAAATAAGGCCTTTTCTAAATTATCTACAACAATAATTTCACCGCCACCACCATAATAATCTTTTGGAGTAATCTGTAAAGATGTATCACCAGAAAATACATTATCTTCTCCATAAGTATCTACCATATATATTAACTGTTTTTTTATGGTATTGTAAAACTCTCCTATAGTTTTTTCTTTTAATTTTATTGGTTGCATTAATCCTTTGGCATATTCACCACGTACCATTAATTTATCTTCTGAAGGCTTTTCTATTTCTAAAAAAGTTTCAATAGATGCTTTTGAGAATTTAATAATCCCAACATCAAACTTTCTGTCGGCAAATTCCATTTTTGTTGGATATTCTGGTATAAACTTCGGGTTGTCTATTGAAGGATGTCCTCCAACAGCATTCATAACATTACAAGCTAAAGTCATGTGAAGCATTTCTTCCATGAAAACACTTCGTATTACATTCCATGAAAACCCATTGGTATCTTGATTTATAGTAAAATAAGCAGTTAAGTATGGCGGGATAGTAGAGTGCTCTAGCTCTATCGCCGTTTGTAAATTATCATGAAGTTGTTTTTTATGTGTTTCTAAAGTTTCAGGCATAATTTATTTTTTTAATTCGGTTAGGTCTTTATCAATGTTTTCTGCTGCCCAAAATGAAAGCGCAGCCATAGTAAGTGTTGGGTTAGAAGTTCCCATTGAAGGCATGTTTCCGCACCCTACTAAAAATAGATTTTTATGTTCATGGCAACGTTGGTTTTTATCTACAACCGAATTCTCCTTATCAGTTCCCATAATATGTGTACCAGCTAAGTGTCCTGCTCCTTGCCACCATAAAGATTCGCCTTTATATTCAATATAACCACCTCTACTAGAATCGTATTCTGTTTTATTTTCTCCTTTTATAGTTTCAAAAAATTGTTCAGAGAATGATTTTGCCGCTAGCATGCCTTCTTTTTCATGATCTGTAATATTATAATTAATAATTGGACGATGATTACCTAATGCATCTTTATAACGGTCATCTATAGTTACACAATTATTAGATAATGCTTGTTGTTCTATTAAAAAGCCAAAACGAAATTCTTTTTGCACTTTGTTTAGTAGGCGTGCCCTTAATTTTTTTCCAAATAAATTTTCAGATAAACCATCAGTAAGTTCAGTGGTTGGTGAGCCAGCAGGCCAATTCCAACCCCAATTTCCTATTTCTACTCTAAACGCAGAACGATCTTTTCTAAACGCACCATCTCTTAAACTCGGGATTCCAGAAGTAGATCCTGGGCCACGGAAAGCTCCAATTTTCTCAGGAGCTAATCCCCATGTTAGTAATACAGGATGATCCATTAAGTTCTGTCCTATGTTTTTATTTTTAAAACCAGAAGCAAGCATTAATTTAGCATTCTCTACTGCATGAGCAGCTAAAACATAACGTTTTGCAGTAATTGTTTTTTCTTTATAATTAGGAGATCCGCCAGAGGTTAAAGCTTCAATATCGTCGTATTGTTTGTATTTAATCCCTTTTATATCTCCAGTAGTAGCATCGTACAAAATTTGAGAAGCCACACATTGTTCACTAATAACAACACCTTTGTTTACAGCTTTTTCTAATGTTTTTAAAGCATTGTATTTGGCTTGTACTGGGCAAATTGGTACACAAGCAGAGTTACCTTCGCAACGTTGTCCTAGGTCTGGGTTGCCAACAGCTCCAACGGGTTGATAACCTTCTCCATTATTATAATTAGGATTGGGGTTACTGTTTCGTCCTTGTGGTGTGCTTACTACATCGTAACTATAACTTTCACCATCATAATTAAAAACTGCATCTTTAGTCCATTTCGTTAATTGCTTATCTAAATGGCTTTGAGGAATTTTAGTCATTGGATAGACATAATCCTCTTCAAAAGCAATACCCAAGTAGCTTTGTTCTTCGACATCTGCTGAGACACCAATTTCAAATTCTGCCATCCTGTAATACTTCATTAAATCATAATAACTTATTGGCCAGTTTTTACCAATACCAAATAAGTCTTGTTCTTTAAAATCTGAAGGAAGCATTCTTAAACAAGTTCCTAACCAATGTAAGGTTGTACCTCCTTTTGCACGTGTATAAGTGCTTTGAAAAGGTGCTGGGCCAAATTGTTTAAAATAACTATCCTTGTTAAATTGTTGAATTCCATCTTCTATATTGCCAACATCTGTAACTAAAGGTTGTGGAGCATTAGGATTTTGCGGATATGGAGAGTTAGGAATTTTTACAGTATTTTTATAATAGGTATGTAAATACTCTCTGTAAGTTTCAAAACTAAAGTCTTTTTTTGCTCCAGCCTCTAAAATTAACACACTGTGTCCTTTTTCTGCAAGCTGATTTGCTACTATGGCACCACTAATTCCAGCACCAACTATTACTACGTCGTATTCTGTTTTTTTACTCATTATTATTTTGGAATTAGTTAATCTTTAGATGAAAATGTTAAAGGAGGGAAGCCCCAAGTTGCATAACCAGGTTGTTTGCCTCCCATAGGGTGAGCTGCTATAGCTTTCCATATTAAACCTTCTAAATAAGATTCAGAAGAAATTATATAGTTTTTAGGGTTATATGTACCAACAACCCATTCACCTAAGTACCATAATTGAATAATTTGATTCACGGGGTGTTTAAAATTGCTATTATTCATTAAGTCAGTTATTTTTCTAGACTCTGTAACAGATAAACAATCTGGGTTTTCAACTTTAATATTTTTGAAAGCCTCTAAAACTGCTTCAAAAAGTTGTTTCCCTAGTTCTTTTTTTACAGTCTCGAAATAGGTTTGTAATAAACCAGTTCCTGCTAGATCTGCTTTAGAAAACCCAGTGAGTATAATGCTAAGGTTTTCAAATAAATCAATAGGTTTTTCTTTTAATTTTTTCATAAAAAATAGTCGATTTTTTTAAAATTAAGTTTTATAGATACAATGTATATAAATGCAATTCTTTTTTATAGCGTATAAATACCTGTTTTTATATAATAAATATTTATCAAGGTATAACTATTTTAATAAAAAAGAGTAGACCATAATAGTATCTTGTTGGTAGTTTGTAACTTAATGACTTGTATGGTTTTTGTAGACAATAAAAAACTACCATACATTCTTTGTATATTGCATGTATACTTACAAGATTTAAGAGACATTATGCAAAAAATAAAAGCTTTTATATATATATTGTTTGGGTTATGTGTACTATTAAGTTCTTCTCAAGAGCTTCCTCCAATAGAAGTTTATACTCCTGAGGCATATAAAGCGCAAAACCAAAATTGGGCAATATCTCAAGCTAAAGACAAAACGGTATATGTTGCCAACAATGCAGGTCTTTTAGAGTTAGATGGAGAAAGATGGCGCTTATATCCATCTCCAAACGAAAGTATAATGAGATCTGTAAATGCTGTAAATGGCTACATTTATTCAGGATTTTATATGGAATTTGGATATTGGAAAAAAAATAATCTTGGAACTTTAGATTATACCTCACTGTCTAAAAAACTTAAAACCCCTTTAATAGAAGATGAGCAATTCTGGAACATAATTGCAGTAGAAGACTGGGTACTATTTCAATCATTAAACCGAATTTACATTTATAACCTAAAAACGGAAACATTTAAAATAATAGAGTCTAAAACGACCATTACTAAAATGTATGAAGTAGAAGGAAGTATTTATTTTCAACGCATTAATAATGGGATTTTTAAAATTGAAAGTGGAAAGGATATTTTAATGACTAATGCAGAACCACTAAAGGAAAACATAGTTGTAAATATCTTTAAAAGAGACGATACACTCTTTTTTGAAACACAAGATGATGGATTTTACACATATTATAATGACATTTTAAAACCTTGGGACGCTCCTATAAATAATGAACTTAAAACACTAAGTATATATAACAGTATACAGTTGCATGATGGCAGTTTTGCTTTAGGAACAATCTCTAATGGAATAATTATTCTAACAAAAGAAGGAAAAGTTAAATATAGAATTAACCAAACTAATGGCTTAAGTAATAATACAGTTCTTAGCCTATTTCAAGATATAGAGCATAATATATGGTTGGGATTAGATAATGGAATTAATTGTATGAACATGAATTCTAATTTTAAAGTATATAATGATTATAGAGGAGAATTGGGAGCTGTTTATGCAGCAGCCGTACATAAAGAAATTTTATACTTAGGAACAAATCAAGGCCTGTTTTACAAGGCACTAAACAAAAATGAAAACTTTACATTTATAGAAGGAACTCAAGGTCAAGTATGGTGTTTATTGGAGTTAGATGGAAAACTATTTTGCGGACACAATGCAGGAACTTTTATTATAGAAAAAAATAAAATAGAAAAAATTTCAAATATTCAAGGTACTTGGAATATTAAAGCGATAAAAAACAACCCTAATGTATTAATACAAGGAAATTATGATGGATTATATATTCTGAAAAAGAATAATAATAAATGGCAATACAGTCATAAAATAGAAGGTTTTGATATTTCTTCTCGTTTTTTTGAATTTATAAACAATAAAGAACTCTTTGTTAGTCATGAATATAAAGGTGTTTTAAAAGTTAAGTTAAATGATAACTACACAAAAGCGTTAAACATAGAAATAGAACCAATTAGTAAAGGTTTAAAATCTAGTCTATCTAAATACAATAATAGCATTCTTTACGCCTATAAAGATGGTATTTTTAAATATGATAGAGAAACGAAAAAGTTTTTAAAAGATACGCTTTTAATGAGCCTATACAATTCAAAATCATTTGTATCTGGAAAATTAATAGTTGAGCCTAAAACGGACAGACTATGGGGGTTTTCTAATAATGAAATTAGTTTTATATCTCCAGGGAAATTTAGTAAAACACCAGAATTAAGTAGTATTCCATTACCTTACGAACTGCGTAAAAGTACTATTAGTTTTGAGAATGTTATTTCTATTGATAATGAACACTATTTATTAGGAACTACTTCTGGTTATATCCTAATAAATCTAGAAAAACCTTTTGATAAAGAATATAAAACAAGAATAAACTTAATTACCAAAAATAAGAACAGGAATAATGATGTTATTGAATATGTAGATAAATCGATTGCAGGTCGTTTTAATAATGATGAAAATAACATTGAGATATTTTACAGTATTCCAGAATATAATAAATATCTAAAAGTAGAATACCAATACCAACTAATAGGTATTTACGATAACTGGAGTGAATGGAGCTCTAACTCTAGCGAACTATTTGAAAACTTACCATACGGAGATTATACTTTTAATGTAAGAGGAAGAATAAATAATAATCGTACACAAAATACAGCAACATACTCTTTTACAATACAACGGCCATGGTATTTGTCAAATGCTATGATCGCTGTATATGTTATTAGTTTGATATTATTTTCTTTAATGATGCATAATATATATAAACAATATTATAAGAAACAGAGAAAAAAATTGCTAGAGCAAAAAAATAAAGAATTAGAACTAAAAGAACTTGCCAATCAAGAGCAATCTATGCGTTTTAAAAACGAAAGTTTAACTAAAGACATAGAAAGTAAAAATAGAGAATTAGCAATCTCTACAATGAGTCTTATAAAAAAGAATGAATTCCTAAATAGTATTAAAAATGAGTTGATTAATATTAAAGATGATAAAAAAATAAAACCAGTAATTAATATAATCGATAAAAACCTTAACAATACAAACGATTGGGAATTGTTTCAGGAAGCTTTTAATAATGCAGATAAAGACTTTCTTAAAAAAATTAAAACACTACACCCTGTATTAACTCCTAACGATTTGCGTTTATGTGCATACTTAAGGTTAAACCTATCATCTAAAGAGATTGCTCCACTGTTAAACATATCTACAAGAAGTGTAGAAGTTAAACGCTATCGTTTAAGAAAAAAGATGAATTTACCACACGAATCTAGTTTAACAAACTACATCATTGAATTGTAAGACCGCAACAAGACATTAAAACACCTATACATCACCACAACATTTTAATTAAATAGTATTTTTGTTTAATAATTTAGTATATTTATTAAACAATAAATAAGCTGTGATTTGCTACTATTATTAAGGATTTCTCAATTTTCAGTGATAAATTTTGAATTGTATGTTTTTTGTAGTGGTAAAATTTATCATTTTCACAATAGCTAACCTTAAATTTACAACAAGGCAAAACACTATATATAACAGCCAACTTAAATTAAACATTAATATGAGAAATAATTTTCTAATACTAATTACCTTCTTATTTGCAACTTCTGTCTATGCACAATCAAATGTGGTAGAAGTTAAAAGTACTACTGAAGGCAAGAAATTAGTAGTCAATGGAGAAGACTTCATGATTAACGGAATGAACTGGGATTATATTCCTATAGGGACAAACACAATAAATGCAAATTTTTGGAAAAAGTCTGACGATATAATTAAAGCTGGGCTTGATAAAGAAATGTCTCTTTTAAATAACATGAATGTAAATGTAATTCGTCAATATACAGGAGTTCCAGCAAAATGGATTCAATATATATACGAGAATTATGGTATTTATACAATGCTTAATCATTCATTTGGTAGATACGGATTAACCATAAATGGTGTATGGACGCCAGTAACAGATTACTCTAACCCAAAAACACAAGAACTCTTACTATCTGAAATAAGAACGCTTGTAGAAGAGTATAAAGGAACCCCGGGATTGTTAATGTATTTATTAGGTAATGAAAACAACTACGGACTGTTTTGGGCAGGAGCAGAAACAGAAGACTTTCCTGATGAAGAAGAGAAAAAGCGTGAAGTAGGAGAAAAAAGAGGAAGACCAATGTATAGGTTAATGAATGAAGCCGCCAAAATAATGAAGTCTATAGATAGCTCTCACCCAGTAGCAATTTGTAATGGAGATGTTTTATTTATAGATATTGTAGCCCAAGAATGTAAAGATGTAGATATCTATGGAACCAACACATATCGTGGCGCCTCTTTTACAGACATGTTTAAAGTTGTTAAGGAAACTTTAGATATGCCATTAATGTTTACAGAATTTGGCGCAGATGCCTTTAATGCAATAAGCAATTCCGAAGACCAAAAAGCGCAAGCATATTATATGGTTAATAACTGGAAAGAGATTTATGAAAATGCAGCAGGTTTAGGAAAAGCACAAAACTCTATAGGAGGATTTACATTTCAATTTAGTGATGGTTGGTGGAAGTATGGTTTCGATGATAGAAAAAATGCAGATGTACACGATAATAATGCTTCATGGTCAAATGGAGGTTACGATAAAGATTTAGCTCCAGGCGAAAATAACATGAATGAAGAATGGTTTGGTATCTGTGCAAAAGGACCAACAGACGAAAGAGGACTTTACGATTTATACCCTAGAGCAGCCTATTATGCTTTAAAAGAAGCGCACAAAGTAAACCCTTACGAAAAAGGCATGTCGTTAGAATTTATACAAAACTACTTTAAAAACATTCAACTTATGGATGCCGTTTTAAGAGCTAGGGGAGATAAAGCTGCAAGAGGAGGAGGAGACAATAAAAAATTAGGAATTAGTCAGTTAAGAGCAGAATTTACAACATTTAACACAGGAGGAAGTCTGTTAACTACACCAGATAATGCAGATCCAGATAACCGAGTTTTTCCAGATGAATTAGGGTTCGACCACATGCAATCGTATTATGTTGGAGTAGAAGGAAAACCATCGGCTAATATGAAAGCAAATGTAAATTTCAATATTTTAGGAAATGTTGCAGATAACCCAATCGATGAAATATTTTATGAAAACAGAGGACGAACAGTATCGGTAAATACAGACGAAGGAAACTTAGACTTAACTAATATTAATAGAGTTCAAGTTTACAATGCAGAATTCGAATGGAATGCTAAAGATTTCGATTTAAGAGGATTCTACCGTACAGGACATTACCATTGGGGATACGAAGGCGATTTTTTTGGTCTATACCCAGAAGCAAATTATGGCCCTAATTTAGATATCTATAATGGCGAGATTTTAGGTATAGAAGTAGATGGAAAAAAAGCGCTAAAAGGCTTAAAAGCAGCTTTTGGACCACAATTATGGTGGGGAGCAAATCCAGCAGTATTATTAAAATACCACAGAAAAATTGGAAAGTTCGATGTAGCAGGTATTTACCATGAAGATATAGACGATGCAGGAGAAGCAATAAGTACATTTGCTGTACCCGTACCAAGAACAAGAAGAGCATCAGTTTCTGTAGAAAGAGAAATAGGAGATTTTAAAATTCAATTGGGAGGTCTTTGGGCTGGAGAACCATTAAATGGAAGAACATTTCAAGTCGCAAAAGGAGAGCCAGGAAACTATGTAATATACACCGATAAAATTAACACTGAAGATAATTGGGGAGCTAAAGCAAAAATTACTTACCAAAAAGGCGCTTTTAATTGGTACGCACAAGGTGCATACCAAGGGCTAGTAGCAAATGGTGGCGCAGACCAAACCCAAACATTTACAGGGTGGAGACTTAAAGATAGTGGTAGTGGAAACCAAAAAAACATCCTATCTGGTTTTGCATATACCTTTGGTAAATTTCAAATAGCACCAAACTTTTTATGGCAAAAACCATTGGTAGCCGCTATGCCTAACGATGTAGGTGGCGTAGGAAGATTAAGAAACATACAAGACGACCCATTTGCAGTTAGAGCCAATAGAGAAACAACAGCAGGAGAACTATTATTAACCTACGATCCAACCCCAGGGACTTGGATGTACGAATGGGATAATGATAGAGCAGAAGATGCTAAATTTGCAATGAATTTAGGCTTTGTATTCCGCCATCACCCAACAGCACAAGATGCAGCAATTGGATTTTTAAGCGATCGTACATCTTTTGCATTTCCAAATTCGGCACCAGCACAAGATTTATGGGAAATCCATTCTCGTATAGTTTCAAAAACAGGACCAGATTTAGGTTTTATAGCAAACCTATATGGAGGAAACGCTCAAGCAAATGGAAGCGATACAAGACTAATAGAGCGATTTGGTGGAGATGTAAGAGTTATTTATAAAAAAATAAAATTAACCTATCAAGCAAAATTTAACGATTGGGGACCATTTGATTATCATAGAGACTTTAACCTAACATATCCAGCTCAATTTATGTTAGACTTATCAACTACAGTAGGCAAACCAGACTGGTTTATATTACCAAATACAAGAGTTGGAGTAAGAGGAACATGGAGATCGCTTGATGAATTTTCACCACGATACGCACCCAATACAATAGCACCAAACACATTCCCGCCAGTACCAACATTAAGTCCAGTAGGCTTTGATAATGGAAGCGAATGGGAAATAAGAACATATATACATATCAACATAGGAAAATAAAAGACGAATATGAAGACTAGAAAAAATACTTATTCAAAAATCATTCTCTATGTAGGATTGATTGTTATCATGGCCAGTAGCTGTGAAAGAGACCTTTCAGACGAAGCCGAATTCGCAACATACCCAACAACCCCAGAAATCTTTACAGATAGTTTTGTGGGCGGTTTAGACTATTTTCCATTTACAGGATCATTATCAGAAGCTTTTTCTGTAGACACAAATGAAAAATATTTAGGCTCAGCATCTATGCGTTTCGATATCCCACAATTTGGAGTAGGATATGGAGGTGCAACATTTCCAAGTACATCACCACGAGACTTATCTGGTTACGATGCTTTAACATTTTGGGCACGAGCATCACAAGGAGCAGATATAAACGAAATAGGTTTTGGAATTAATGGAGATACAAACAATAAGTTTCAAGTAACCATGCAAAACCTACCCATAACAACCATGTGGACTAAATATGTAATAGCTATACCAGATGCTACGAAACTAAATCAAGAAAAAGGAATGTTTTGGTATGCAGAAGGTGCAGAAAACCCATCAGACGAAGGCGGTTATACTTTTTGGATAGATGAGCTAAAATTTGAAAAACTAGGAACAATAGCACAACCACAGCCAGCAATTTTAAATGGAGAAGATCAAGTACAACAAACCTTTGTAGACACTAACATAACACTAACAGGTTTAACACAAACGTTCAACTTAGGATCAGGAGAAAACCAAACCACCACAGTAGCACCATCATATTTTACATTCACATCAAGTGATACAGATATAGCTATAGTAAATGAGTTAGGAGTCGTATCTGTAATAGGAACCGGAACAGCAACAATTACTGCTAGTTTAGGAAATGTATTAGCACAAGGTTCCTTAACAATAGAATCTTCAGGAGCATTAGCAACAGCACCAATACCAACACAACCAGCAAGTAATGTTATTTCTGTTTTTAGTAATGCCTATACAAATGTGCCAGTAGATTATTTTAATGCAGGCTGGACAGGTTCTACAACACAAACAACAGACATTAATTCAGGAGGAGACGATATAAAATATTATACGCAGAATAATTTTGTAGGCATTGGTTTTGAAAACCCAACAATAGATGCCTCAGCAATGACGCACATGCACATAGATATTTACACAGATGACATTATTAGTGGAAATTTCGAAATACAAATTAGAGACCGTGGAGCTAATGGACAAATAGACTCTGATAATAACGGTTTTCCAACAGTAGATGATGCCGATTTAAGATACTCGGTGAGTAGCTTACCTCAAGGGCAATGGACATCTGTAGACATTCCATTAAATGGAAACTTAGCAACACAAAAAAATAATCTAGCATTACTAGTTTTTGTAGGAGGAGTGCCTAATTTTTATATAGACAACATCTACTTTTATAATTAAAGAGAACAATTTAAAACAAATAAAAGATGAATAATAAAATTAAAAATAAAAGCAGCGTAGTTAAAGGAATTACCCTGTCTTTTATAATAGTGTTATTGCTTACTACTATAAGTTGTTCAACCGATGAAACCCAAACAGTAGCTAATTTTCAAACATTAGTAATAGCAGACGAGTTTAATACAGATGGAGCACCAGATAGTTCAATGTGGACATACGATATTGGTACAGGAGCAAATGGCTGGGGAAATAATGAATTGCAATACTACACCGATAGAACAGAAAATGTTAAAGTAGAAAATGGTTATTTATTAATAACAGCTAATCAAGAAGATTTTGAAGGTGCATCATACACTTCAGCAAGAATAAAAACACAAAATTTATTTGAAAGAGCCTATGGTCGCTTTGAAGCACGTATAAGATTACCCTATGGAAAAGGATTATGGCCAGCCTTCTGGTTATTAGGCAATGACTGTGAAACAAATATTTGGCCACAATGTGGTGAAATAGATATCATGGAATATTTAGGCGATAACCCAACCACAATATTTGGAACTGTACATGGACCAGGTTACTCAGGAGGAGAAGCAGTCTCTAAAGATTATGTTTTAGAAAACGACCGTTACGATACAGGATTTCATGTATTTGGTATAGAATGGGGACCAGACTATATAAACTATTATGTAGACGATGCTTTATACCAAACGATAACACCACAAGATGTACCAGGAGAATGGGTATTTAATCATCCGTTTTATATAATTTTAAATGTAGCAGTAGGAGGCAATTTTCCTGGATCTCCAAACAATGAAACAGTTTTTCCACAAACGATGCTTGTAGATTATGTACGAGTTTACCAATAACAATAAATACTAAAAAAGAATATTATGAAATATCTAATCAAACAAACTAAAATACTTGTACTATTAGTTTTAGCATTTACCATAACGGGATGTGAAGATGATGACCTTAAATTACCCGAAGTAGTAGCAGGATTTACGCACACTATTAACCAAAGTAATGGTAAAGTTACCTTTATCAATACATCAACAAATGCAGACTCTTATTCTTGGTCTTTTGGAGACGGTAACAGCTCTTCAGAAATTAACCCTATAAAACTATACACATCAGGAACATACACCATAACTCTAGAAGCTAAAAATGTATCTGGAGCTACAGATACTTTCGAAGATACTATTACTATAGCAATTCCTGAGGCCATAACAATACCATTTAATTTTGATGAAAATTTGGTAGTTTATGAAGCAACAACATTTAATGGTGCAGTATTTAATGTTGTAGAAAACCCAGACCTTTCAGGCACTAATACTGTAGCATCTAATGTAGGTGCAATAACAAACAGTGGAGCAGCTTTTGAAGGCCTATTCTTTGAATTAGGAGCGCCATTAGATCTAACCACAGATAAGTCAGTAAAAATGAACTTTTGGGCTAACGTACCAGTAGATATTTTATTAAAGTTAGAACAAGGAACAGCAGGAGATGTTGAAACAACAGCTAGTCATAGTGGATCTGGTTGGGAAGAACTTATTTTTACTTTTGATTCTGCAGCAGAATACTCACAATTTACACTATTTGTAGATGGCCCAGGAACAACAGCAGGTACATTTTATTTTGATGATGTAGCACAAATACCTACAGTAGATTTAACAGCACCAGTAATTACATTAAATGGAGATGCAATGATGAATGTAATTGTAGGAACGTCATTTACAGATCCAGGAGCAACAGCTACAGATAATACAGATGGAGATATTTCAGCGAGTATTGTAGTTGGAGGCGATATAGTAGACACAAATACAGTAGGAACTTATGTAATAACCTACGATGTTAGCGATGCAGCAGGTAATGCGGCAGATCAAGTAACAAGAACGGTAGAGGTAAACACAGCGCCAACAGCACCAACAACTTCAGCACCAGTACCACCAGCAAGAGACCCAGGAGATGTTATCTCAATATATGGAGGCGCTTACGCTAATATAACTGTTGATAATTTCGACCCTAATTGGGGACAATCTGGACACATGCAAGTAAACACAGCTTACGATCCAGGCGATGGAAATTTAGCATTAGCATACCCTAATTTTAATTATCAAGGAACAGATTTTGGATCTGGAGGACCACAAAATGCATCAGCAATGGAGTTTTTACATGTAGATATATGGACACCAGCAGATCCAGCAGCAACAGATATACAAGTAAGCCCAATAAATAATGGAACAGGAGCAGGAGAAACACTAGTGTCTATACCTTACACAACAGGAACATGGACAAGCGTAGATTTACCTATTGCCGATTTTACAGGAATGACCTGGGATAGTGTTTTCCAAATGAAATTTGCAGCAAATGGTCCAGGAAGCACAGTTCCAGTAGACATATACTTAGATAATATTTACTTCTACAGAGCTCCAGGTGGTGGAGGTGGAGGTGGAACAGGCACTACACTTTTAGGCTTTGAAGATAATGTACCATTTACAGGTGCTTTCGATGGAGGAGCAAATGGAGCTATAGCAGCTAACCCAGACCAAAGTGGTATAAATACATCAGCAAATGTTTACCAATTTAACAAAGTCGTTAATTCAGCATGGTATTCTGGAGCCTTTCATATTTTTAGTCAAGATTTAGACCCAACAGCAGGAACGACTTTTAAAGTTAAAATGTGGTCGCCAAATGCAAATATTAATGTGAGATTTCAATTAGAAAAAGAAGGAAATCAAGGCCCAATAGTTACATACAATGTAGAACAAAATTTAGCACAAGCTAACACATGGGTAGAACTTACATTCGATTTCTCTACAACAGCAATAAATCTAGCAGATGGCTATGATAAAATTGTGATATTTCCAGATTACGATGAAACCAATATGGTACCTGTAGCTACAGAGGCTATATATTATATAGATGATGTAATTCAAGAATAGCTCCCAATCGAAATGATTTTTTTGAATTAAGAAAAGGTCGAGTATAATCTCGACCTTTTTAAACATGCCCAATCTAAACACTGCTTTAAGCTAGAAAATAATGATTAATACAATTTTAGAAGAAAATATAAAACGAGAGGTTACCCTAGAAAAAGTAACACTTAATGGCGAACATTTTTTTAAGATTTCAAATAATGATGAAATGCGCCCATTTTTTATGAGTATTGTTAGCGATTCAAATCATTGGATGTTTATTTCTAGTAATGGAGGTTTAACCGCAGGAAGAAGAAATTCAGAATTTGCATTGTTCCCTTACTATACAGATGATAAAATTACAGAGAGCGCAGATACAACAGGAAGTAAATCTATTTTTAAAATAGATAAAAACGGAGCAATACATATCTGGGAACCATTTTCAGAACGTTATGAAGGCCTGTATAAAACAACACGTAATTTATATAAAAACAGTTATGGGAATAAGATTTTATTTGAAGAAATTAATCACGATTTAGAACTAACTTTCCGTTACCAATGGAATTCAAGTAACACTTATGGTTTTGTACGTAAAAGCCAATTATTAAATACAAGTGTAACTACCGTAAATGTTGAAATTCTAGATGGTATTCAAAATGTTTTACCCTATGGAGTAGGTAGTGATTTACAAAATGCAAGTAGCAATTTAGTAGACGCTTACAAAAGGAGTGAATTAGAAGAACAATCTGGCTTAGGCATCTTTGCATTAAGCGCCATTATTGTAGACAAAGCCGAACCAAGCGAAGCCCTAAAAACCAATGTAGTGTGGTCTCTTGGATTAAATAACCCTAAATATTTATTGTCGTCACTTCAACTAAAAAACTTTAGAAGAAAACAAGTTTTAAAACCAGAAGTAGATATAAAAGCAGAAAAAGGAGCATATTTTGTGAATACAATGTTAGAGTTAGCACCAAAATCTGATAAAAATTGGATGCTAATTGCGAATGTAAACCAAGACCATTCAGATGTTGTAACTCTGTCTGAAAGCATACAAAATGAAAGTAATTTACAAGATAAGATTGATGCAGATATTACATTAGGAACAGAACGCTTAATAAACTTAAATGCATCCTCAGATGCAATACAACTAACAGCAGATAATGCAAGAGATACACGCCA
>NZ_JBSHNS010000090.1:0-1505 GCF_053601635.1 Pontimicrobium sp. MEBiC01747 | reverse complement strand
CTATTGACACTTTGAAATATTCTTACAATGGATTTAATTATGGTTTACGCCTTGATTTGTTAAGCAATGGTACTTTCGTAAACGAAAATTATTCGCTTAGTTGCTTTGGTGATGGAGAACGAAAAAGAGTTTTTGGGACTTATAAAATGCATAATACAACCCTAATTTTGCTTCCAAAACAAATTGAACTCATAGAATATCATGAGGACATGAGACTAAAACCCAAAAAAAGGAAAATTCCTTACGGACCAGACTCATTAAAAATTAAAACAGTTTTTAAAGCAATTAACTGGAATAACATTAAATATTTAATTTCTGAAGAGTTTGATTATAGTTGGGATTTAAAACTTGAAAACGATTATATTCGACTTGCAAATTGTTTAAATTCAGGTTTAGAGCCAAAAGTACATGGTAAATACTTAGTCTGTGAAAACAATATTACAGTAAACTCTAATGGCGAGTTTGACACAAATCAAATTCCTGAAAAATGGAAAAAGAATTTCTTAAAAGAACCTATTACCTTAAAAATAGAAAATATTGTACAGAAAACAATGACCGGATATGGAGAAGAATATTCTATATATGTAGTGAAATTAAATAAAGGTGAGAATCAATTAGTGCAAAAAGGAATGTTATTTGAAAATGAAGATAACATGTTTTGGATAAAGATTGATTCCACTACCCAAAATTCTAGTTATGGTCATTCAACTCTTTATGATGAAAATGAAGACATATACCCTGTAGGAACAATATTGAAAACTAAATGGTAAAGCACTTGCTAACGTTTTATGTAATTAATAGCAAATACTCTCCTACTTACGAAAATCCTCTCGGATTTTCTATTTGGTTTGTATTTACTAAATTAGTTTCTGAAATACGCAACGAAATAACACACAAATACCTTAGGCTCAAGCTGAAGAAAAGCCAATGAATATAGAACTAATACCTGTTATTGAATTAAATTATTATAACGAGAAGGTAAAAACGCCGAATGGAAGTTATTTAGAATTCCCTAAAGAATGGGATAATAGTCATAAAGAAAACTTTTTACTGGCTAGTTTCAACGAAGAATTTAAACCTTACCAATCTGGAATGTCTTTTTACAAACTAAATGAAATTCCAAACAATAATTTAATAAAAATAATTGCAGACTATTTTGAAGAATTTGAAAGTGTAAAATTAATAACTGACAATGATATTCAACCTTTAGATGGTGGGTTTATATTGATGGTAGATGGAAAAAACAAAATATTTCCTCAATGTTGTGGTAATTTAGGGGATATAGAATCTTGGGAAGGAATTATTGACCCTGAAAACGATTATTTTTGGAATGGACATCCTACACCAATAATAAAACAAAAAAGTGATAATATAATTTTCGACTTATCAGAATTGAATGAAAGCGAAATTTCAATAAATAGAGAAAAATTAAAAATAGCACTTATAAAAACGAAAGAAGAGTTGAGGTGTTTTGTCGACAGAATAAACCGATTAGAAAACGATTA
>NZ_JBSHNS010000089.1:0-2135 GCF_053601635.1 Pontimicrobium sp. MEBiC01747 | reverse complement strand
ATTAACAAGTGATAAAGCATTAAATGAAAAGTTTAATGTTAATGTTTTTTCTTTTGGAGAAACATTAAACATTAGCGACTCCTTAAGCTTTAATGAGAAGAAAACAAATATAAATAAAGCATTTAAAGAGTTATCTCAAATATACAAAAACACCATTTCGCCTACGCTGGTTATAACCGATGGAAACCAAACCTATGGAAACGACTATTTGTTTTCTGCAAAACGGTATAATCAATCTATTTATCCAATAATTTTAGGAGATACAACACAATACACAGATTTAAAGTTAAAACAACTAAACGTTAATAAATATGCGTATTTAAAAAATAAGTTTCCAGTAGAAGCAATTTTAGTATATAATGGGAATAATAAAGAAAATACAAGATTTATAGTTACCTCTGGAAATACTACTGTGCACTCGCAAGTTGTAAACTTTACAAAAGACGATAACTCTAAAGTTATAAATTTTACCTTGCCAGCAAATACGGTTGGTGTACAAAGTTACAAAGCAACATTAGTACCTGTAGAAACAGAAAAAAATAAAATAAATAACAGTAAAAACTTTGCAGTAGAGGTTATAGATCAAAAAACAAAAGTAGCTGTAGTAAGTACAATGCTTCATCCAGATTTAGGAGCTATTAAAAAGAGTATAGAAAGCAATGAGCAACGCGAAGTTGTATTTTTAAAACCAAATGAGTTAATTAGTAAATTAAATGATTTTCAATTAATTATATTGTATCAGCCAAACAATAGCTTTAAGCAATTGTATAAAGTGCTAAATGCTGAAAATAAAAATAGAATTGTAATTTCTGGAACCAAAACCGATTGGAATTTTTTAAACCTAGAAGCTGAAAGTTATACACAAGATGTAACCTCTCAAACAGAAGACTATCAAGCTATTTTAAATTCAAACTATAGCGCTTTTATTGTTGAAGATTTAGATTTTGAATCCTTTCCACCATTAGCATCATCTTTTGGAGCGCCAAGCTTTAAAGTTCCTACAGAAACTATACTGTATAAAAAAGTAAGTGGTTTTGATACAGAAGAACCCTTGCTTGCTACATTTGAAACTAACAATAGGCGAGAAGCTATATTATTTGGAGAAAACATCTGGAAATGGAGAGCACAAAGTTTTATAAACACACAAAGCTTTAATAATTTTGATAATTTTATAGGGAAACTAGTACAATATTTAGCATCAAATAAGCGTAAAAATAGATTAAATATAGAATACCAGTCTTTCTATCAAGGTAATACAAATGTTATAGTTAAAGCTCAGTTTTTTAATAAAAACTATGAATTTGATGCAAAAGAGAATTTAAATATAATAGTAAAAGATAAAAAAACAGAAAAAGTAATAACAATACCATTTATACTAAAAAACAACAATTACCAAGTAGACTTAAGTAATTTACCAGCATCAAAATACTCATTTACAGTAAAAGCGTCTAGTGAAGCTATTTCTAAATCTGGGCAATTTCAAATACTAGAATATAACGTAGAACAACAATTTTTAAATGCCAATGTAACAAAACTACAACAGTTGGCTACTAATAGTAATGGGCAGAGTTATTTTATTGCAAATTATAACAATATAACAAACGATTTATTAAACAATCAACGATATTTACCTATACAAAAGAGCAATAAAAATATTGTACCTTTAATAGATTGGAAATACCTTTTATTTCTAATCATACTAACCTTAGCAATAGAATGGTTTCTAAGGAAATATAACGGATTAATCTAAACTAAAAATAATGGAAAAATTACCAAAAATTATAGTACCCTTAGTAGTAATTGGGATAATATTACTTATTATACTTACCAAATCTGCAATAACAATAGGCTCAGGAGAACGCGGTGTTTTGTATGAAACGTTAGGAAGTGGTGTTGTAGTAGACGAAGCTCCTTTAGGAGAGGGATTTCATATAATAGCACCTTGGAATAAAGTATTTGTATATAATGTAAGACAACAAGAGCTATTTGAAAGAGAAATGTCTGTATTATCATCTAATGGATTAGAAATTAAATTAGACGCATCAGTATTATATGAAGCAAGGTCTGCAGATGTGGCGCAGTTACACCAAACAAGAGGAGAAGACTATTTACAAAGCGTTATTATCCCAGCAATA
>NZ_JBSHNS010000088.1:0-6852 GCF_053601635.1 Pontimicrobium sp. MEBiC01747 | reverse complement strand
CATATTTACAACTATTTCTGTGGTTTCTAAGAATGTAAAACCTAATTTTTTAAAAGATTTCAATTTTGGTTTTTTATCAGATGTTGTCATAATTTATATGTTTTAAAGGTTAAAAAAATAATTTTCTGTTTTGAAGATGTCAATAAAAGCCACAACTTATAAGGCTATCATTAGCATCTTAATATTCAATTTATTAGTAAATTGAAAAGGGGTAATTTAGAATGGTATGTTAATACCTTTGTAAGACATTTTTAGTTTATTAATGCTTTGTTTTTGCTCTTAATCTTCTATAAAAGTGTTCTGTATTTATCCATAAATGGAATAGAGAATAATAGAATTACTACTAAATTTGGAATAAGAGTTTCAAGTGTTTATAGCTCTATTGAAGTCTTACACTGCAAAGATAATGGAGACGTTTAAAGTTTGTTTACTCAAATAAGTTTGACTTTAACTCATATGCTTTAAAGGCATAAAAAAAACGGTTACTGTGTAGTAACCGTTTTTCTATAATTAATAATTTATTAGATTAAAAGTCTGAATTTTCAAATTCACTTCTTTCTATTTTATCTTCATCAATACTAATGTATTCAATAATAAATTTGTTGTTGTTGTCAAAATAACCAACACCTTGCTTATCTCCGTTTACAACCAAGTAATAAGGGTTAGAACTAGATTTAATTGCTTTACCAGATTTTAACTTTTTATTGTTTTTAAAATAGTTCATTACAAACCCTTCGCTAGTTTTTTCAAAAGCATATTTGTTTCCATTGTGCTTATAATATTTAACTTTAGTAAGCTCATCATAAAATGGATCTTTATCGTTATCAACTAATATTGTTTTAGTGACTTTAGTAGGTGGGAATACTCTATCGCCATCAATTTTTCCCTTATCCTTAGGGTCTAATTTTACTTCTTGCTCTTTAGTAGTAATTACTTTTACTTTTTTATCGTATGTAGTATTACCATCTTTAGCTTTTACTATTTTAGTTTGTGTCGTTGTAATTTTGTCTGTTGGTTTATTTTGAGAAACAGCTAAACCAGTTACAAGAATTAAAGCTGTTGTTATGTAATTTTTCATAATAAAAATTTGAATTTTAAGGTTAAACTTCTTTTGTACACTGCAAAGCTATAGAGAAAGAGAGGTTTAACTTAGCTCAAATGTTAAAAGTCTTGACTCATTTACTAATGGCAATGAAATACATGTAAAAACAGATGTTTATAATAAATAGACTTAATACAGCATAACGTTTAAAAGTAAAACCGTTGATTATTATATATCTTTGTTTATACCTATCAAGACATTTTTTGTAATGGATAGACATAAGTTAAATAAAATGAGTAAAGTTAAAAGAAGAAAACATAAAAAGAGTATTGGTAAAGCACCAGGTGAGGTTATATACCTTGGCGATAAGGAAAATTTAAAAACCAGTTTAGAGGTTTATGATTTTTCTAGTGAAAGTATTAATACATTAAAAACTGATTTTATTGAGGAAATCGAAGGGTTTAAAGATAACGGTAATATTACCTGGATTAATGTAAATGGTTTGAGCCATACAGACAATATTATAAAAATTGGCGACTTATTTAAGTTGCATCCATTAATATTAGAAGATATTGTAGATACAGGGCAACGTCCTAAAATTGATGAATATGAGTCTTATTTATTTATTGTCATTAAAATGCTATACTTTGATGCAGATACAGATTTTGTAAGCGAACATGTCTCTTTAGTTATAGGTAAAGATTACGTAATTACATTTCAAGAATCTGAAAAAGATGTTTTTAATGGTGTTAGAACACGCCTTAAAAACGAGAAGTCTCGCGTTAGAAACTCTGAAGCAGATTACCTTGGTTTTGCACTCATGGATGCCATTGTCGATAATTATTTCTCTATTATTGATTCTATAAGTGATAAAGTAGAGGGACTTGAGAACGAACTATTTGTAGAGAGTACTCATGAAGGAATTACTAAAGATATTCAACTTTTAAAGAATGATATCTTAAGAGTAAGAAGAAATATTTTTCCGTCGAGAGAAGTTATAGGAAGAATTGTAAAAACAGATTCCACACTAATAAAAGAAAAAACCTTAAACTATTATCGAGACTTACAAGATCAGATCGTTTTAATTAGTGAAAATATTGATGTAGTTAGAGAAATGATTTGGGGGTTAATGGATATGTACATGACTACAGTTAGTAATAAAATGAATAGTATTATGAAAGTACTAACTATTATAGCTACGATATTTATACCGTTAACCTTTATAGTTGGTGTCTATGGAATGAATTTTGAAAATATGCCCGAATTAAAATCCCCATACGGATATCAAATAATTTGGGCGTTCATGATAATAGTATTTATAAGTTTACTAATATACTTCAGAAAAAAGAAATGGCTGTAGTATGCATTATAAGGTTATACAAACCTAACGGTTTTTAAGAAAAAGGCATTACTATAAAATTTAAGATTAATAATTAAAAATATAAACGATGGCATTAACACCTTCTAACCCTTTTCCAATAGGAACAGAAGCTCCAAGCTTTATTTTGCAAGACACCGTGTCTGGTAAACTATTACAATTACAAGATTTAAAAGGAGCAAAAGGAACTGTTATTATGTTTATATGTAATCACTGTCCCTTTGTAATACATGTAAACGATGAATTAGTAAAACTGGCTAATGATTACAAAGCGCAAGGTATAGGCTTTATAGCCATAAGCAGTAATGATGTAGAACGTTATCCTCAAGATAGTCCAGAGTTAATGAAAGAAACAGCGGCACGGCTACAGTATCCATTTCCGTATTTGTATGATGAAACTCAAGCAGTAGCAAAAGCATACGATGCTGCATGTACGCCCGATTTTTATGTGTTTGATGCAGATTTAAAAACAACGTACCATGGACAACTAGACGACTCTAGACCAAGAAACGGAAAACCGTTAACAGGAAACGATATACGTAATGCTATAGATGCGGTATTAAATAAAGCAAAACCTATAACCTCTCAAAAACCAAGTGTAGGGTGTGGCATCAAGTGGAAGTAAATAGAGCTTTAATCTATTACAGAAAAATGAATTTTATTTGTTTTTACAGGCGCACCATTAATAATTTCTACTTTAGTAGTAATAGAGGCATTTATAGAATCTTTAATAGTCTTATTCTTTGAAACAACATTAAAGTTAAGCTGCATTTTATAAATAGAATCTGAAACCTTTACAATATTACCCTTTTGCGTAATGTTTTCAATAGAAACTTTGCCATTAAAAAAAGGTAGAGCATCACTATTTAATATTAAAGCGTTTAATTGGGCCTGAATATCCTCTTTAAAATCGGGATGTTGTTGTTTTAAATTTATTAAATCATAAACATCGTTTAATTTTTGGGTCGCTAGCAGTTGGTATTCGTTAATAGTAGATTCATTTGTGGTAAATTTTAAATCTAGTGTAAGCCCATCAGTTGTTCCTTCACTACTGTAAATGTTTTCAACCTCTAGAGCATCAGTAGCCTTGCTTTTAGATTCATGTTTTGCGCACGAGATAATAATTAAACTCATAAATATGTAGATTACCTTTTTCATTTCATCATAAATTTAAGAGTTACTATTTTACCATTTTTCATGGTCTTATCTAATATTTTTATACGTTTTAAGCTTTTAGTTGGTATGGTTAATGTTCTTATAAATTCAGGCTTAGAGTAAATTTCAATACCAATATTGTTTTCATACAATTGGTAAATGGTAGCATTATCAGCAAATAATAAATGAAGCTGTTCTTTATGTTTTTTCCAATCTTTAATATTTCCGTTGGTGTAATAATGAAGCATTAAAGCGTAATCATCAGGTTTTAATTTTATAATTTGATTACTGTTAGAACCAATATGTCTAATAATAGTATCTGTTTTATGGTAAGGCGATTGTACTACAAACGTAATAGATTCTTGTTTTGTTTTATAAGTAAAGCAACCTAAACTATCGGTTTTTAAATAAATAGGAGATTCTTTTTTCTGTAATATTTTAATATCTAAAACGGTTTTAGTTATAGCCTCATTTTTAATATCATCCAGAAAACAAAATTCAAAAGTGTTTTTAGCAGTAATAGAACTGTAAATTAAAAATGTAATAGGTATAAGTAGTAAAGTCCAAAGCCATTTTTTGGGGGTCTTTACTGTGGTTTTTGTAACACTTTTATTCGCAACTTTAAAAGCCTCCCAATTGTCGTAACCAACATATTTACTTAATAAATTTAAAATATCTATTCTGGGAAGTTTTTCAGGTGTTTTCTTAATGTAGGTATAAAACCATTTTTCGCTAACCTTTGCTTTTAACTGCAGAAATAAATCTTCTTGAAAAGCAGTAATCGTTTCTCCTTTCCAATCTTCAATAGCTTCAGTAACACTATGGTTTTTAGAAAACGTACTAAATAGTTGTGCCTTTAAGCATTGAAAAAGATATGTGTTTTCAGAATTCAAAAAGAAGTAATTATTTGATTTTTAGATTATTGAAAATTGTAAAACGATTTACAAAAGCTTTGCAAGTGTTTTTCAAAAGCAAAATACAAAATTAAGATAGGTTTGCTTTAGTAACATTAAAAATATAACATTATGAAAGCAAAACAATTAAAAAGCCTAATCTTTTTTACAGTAATAATTACAGCATTTACAATTTCATCTTGTAATAACAGTAATTATAAAGAAGAAGTAAAAGCAGCGTCTACATCTATAACAGAAACTTACGATGCAATACAAGGAGAAAGTTATTTGAGTGATGTAAAAGAGGTATATACAAATCCTGTAGCATCAATTTCTCATAAAATTAAAACACCTAAAGAGTTAAAAATTATAAAATCGGCATCAATACGTTATAAGGTGAAAAATGTAAAATTAGCAACCACAGTAATAAAAAATATGGCGGCTAAATACAATGCCTATATTTCAGACTTAAGGTTGCAGAATAATTTATACTCAAAAGAAAATAGATTTACAATAAAAGTCCCTAACCTACATTTTGATGCTATCATGGATTCCATAAGCACAGTAGCAGAATTTGTAGATTATGAAAATATAACTACAAAAGATGTTACAGAAGAATATGTAGATTTAGAAACACGCTTAAAAACAAAATTAGAAGTAAAAGCGCGTTATGAAACCATACTAAGAAAAAACGCTAAAACAGTTGAAGATATTTTAAAAACAGAAGATAAATTAAGAGTAATACAAGAAGAAATTGAAGCAAACCAAGGGCGCTTAAAATACCTAACAAACAAAGTGTCTTACAGTACTATACAAATAGATTTATACGAAACTGTGGATTATAAAGAAGAACCAATAGCCTATAATAAAACGTTTTGGAGTAAAACAAAATCAAGTTTATCTAATGGAATGCATGCTATAGAAATTGTGCTTTTAGGGTTAATTAATATTTGGCCATTATTAATTATAGGAGGAGTAATATTTGTATTTATTAAAAAGCGATTAAAAAAAAGAAATAGCTAATATAAATTGATTATCATATTTTCTATTTTTGCAATCTAAAATTTGTAAACCATGCAACAAACAACAAATACAATCTTAATGATTCGTCCTATAGGCTTTAGGATGAATGAGCAAACCGCAGTAAATAACTATTACCAAAAAGTAATAGATAATTTATTGCCAGAAACTGTAAACGCTAAAGCGCAGCAAGAGTTTGATGCTTATGTTGAAAAATTAAGAGGCGTAGGTATAAATGTTGTTGTTGTAGATGATACAAAAGAGTTTGATACTCCAGACTCAATTTTCCCAAACAATTGGGTGTCTTTTCATGAAAATGGAACAGTTGGATTATACCCTATGTTTGCAGAGAATAGAAGGTTGGAGCGTCGAGAAGATGTTTTAGAAGCATTAGAATCTCAAGGATTTAAAATAGAAAATATAGTGGATTATACATCTGCTGAAGCAGAAGATGTATTTTTAGAAGGAACGGGAAGCTTACTATTAGATCGCAAAAATAGAAAAGCATATTGTGCCTTATCACCACGTGCAGATGAAGGTTTATTTATAGAGTTCTGTGAAGATTTCGAATATACTCCAGTAGTTTTTACAGCCAATCAAACTGTAAATGGAGAACGTAAAGCAATATATCATACTAATGTTATGATGTGTTTAGCAGAAACTTTTGCAGTGATCTGTTTAGACTGTATAGACGATAAAAAAGAACGTAAACAAGTTGTAAAGCATTTAACCGAAGATGGTAAAGAAGTCATAAGAATTACCGAAGATCAAGTAAATAATTTTGCAGGTAATATGCTTCAAGTAAAAGGAGCTAACGATGAGTTGTTTTTAATAATGAGTCAGGCAGCGTACGATTCTTTATCTAAAGCACAAATAAGCATTATAGAAAAACATTGTAAAATTTTATCAAGCTCTTTAGACACAATTGAAGCTTGTGGAGGCGGAAGTGCCCGTTGCATGATGGCAGAAGTGTTTTTGCCAAAAGCATAACTCGGTTATTTTACCAAGTAAATAAAAGCAATACTTAATAGTATAATTGAATAGATGGAAGTAAAGACTTTTTTAGAAGCTTTACTTCCTTTTTTTGTGCCAAAATAATTAGCAATAAAATAGCTAAAAAAAAGTATAGACACTAACTGCCAATTTATAGAAAGCTCAGCATTGTACTTAATAAAAGCGCCATAGCTAACAGGAGGAATTAGTATAGATAAACTTAAAGCCCTTGCAAATTCTTTTTTTAATTTTAATAAAATAGTAAGAACAGGTATCATTAATACACCCGCACCAATACCAAAAAGTCCACCAAAAATTCCTGTAACGGCAGCTAAGGTAAAAACCCATAGCAAAGAAACATGTTCTACTTC
>NZ_JBSHNS010000087.1:0-3839 GCF_053601635.1 Pontimicrobium sp. MEBiC01747 | reverse complement strand
GGTTTGGCTCTCTTGTATATCCTAAGTATTGTAAATATGCACTAATGGTAGATGCAATGTTACAATTGCATCCAAGTTTTATTCCTAATAGTCCTTTATGTAAAATAAACAATCAATCTTTTGAAATCTTTAAAGAATGGGCAAAACAATGGAGTAAAAGTGTTGGTTTAACATTAAAATTATCTCCTATAACTAATACCAAATCTAGAAAAAAAGACATCACGTTTTTAGTAAAAGATAAAAGCCCATTAAATGTAGACCACTCTTTTTTATTAACGTTAAAACCTACTAAACGTACTCCATTTACCTCTGGAGACTTATTAGCTATTTACCCAAATAACGATCCTGTAAAGCGCCTCTACTCTATAGGTAAATTAAATGACTCTATTGTATTAAGTGTTAAAAAGCATGAATTAGGTAAATGCTCTAATATACTCTACCAATTAAAAACTAACGACATGATTACTGCAACAATAGAACGTAACCCTAATTTTTATCTCCCTAAACACGCCAAAGAAGTTATAATGATTGCTAACGGTACAGGCATAGCGCCTTTTTTAGGCATGATTAACGACAACAAGACACAAATAAAAACACATTTATTTTGGGGAGGCCGTACACAAGAGTCCTTTGGTATGTACTCCCAATTAGTAGATAATGCTTTTGCAAATAAAACCTTATCTAGTATACATGTGGCCTATTCTAGAGTTTACGATAAAAAAATATATGTACAAGATTTATTATTAGAGCAAAAAGACTTTATAAGCAAAGCAATACAAAACGGAAGTGTTATTATGCTATGTGGCTCTATGTCTATGCAAAATGCCGTATTACAAACTTTAGAGCAGATAATAACAACGCAATTAAATTGTTCTTTAAGTACGCTTGAAAATTCTGGACAATTAAAAATGGATTGCTATTAATTGATTAAAACAATAAAACATGTGCCATAAACTAAAAACAATAGCTACAGTAAAAAGTGGGGAATTATCTATATGTAAAGGCTGTAATAGCTACCAATTAATATTTAACAACCTTTTTTTTGAATTTAATCAAGACGATTTTGATGCCTTTAAAAATTATATTCTTAATATAGAATTAGACCATGCTGGGCAAAAATATGCTTGCTCTAAACTAAAAAGACGCATTCCTATTCCTTCGTTACAAAAAAACTTACTTTTAATATTTAATACTCAAGAAATTAAAGAGTTAAAAACACTTTTAACCACTAAAACACCATCAATATATAAGTTATTAGATATTAATGATATCGATTACACTTTAATTATAAATTAAATAGACTAGTTTTATAAGCTTAAGAAGTATTACTTATGGGCTTAGATTATACAGAAGGATGCGTAAATTTTAGAGATGTTGGGGCATACATTAACCTCATTTTAGGTGAACAAGTGCTTCCTGAAGGTAAATTATATAGAGGTGGTAGTATAGATTATGTAAAAGACATTTTAGAAATAGCACACTGTAAAACTATTATTAACTTACGCAAACGTGCAGATTTTGAAGACTTTAATTGTAACTACCTTCATTTTTCTATGGCTAACAACATTGAAAAATATGATACTAGCCAAAAGGAAGTAAAACGCTGGTTAAACAGTATTATAAAAACTTTTGAAAACCCAAAACTTCAATACCCTGTTTTAATACACTGTTTATCTGGAAAAGACAGAACGGGTATAGTAGTCGCTGCTTTGCTTTTAATTATTGATATAGATAAAGAAACTATTATTGAAGAGTATTTACTTAGTAATGGCGAAGTTACAACAGCACTTATTACTTTAGCGATAGATGGAATGCTACCACTTGCTAATTATTTTGAAGGGTTAGATTTAGAACAAATTAAAAAGATGTTTTTAAATGCTTAAAAAGAGGTTACATTCCTTCTATTTTAAGTTTAGCTTTATCTCTTTCTTTAAATACAAATAAGTAACCAGTGTAGATGAAATATCGGCGATAGGAAACGCCATCCATACCCCATTTATACCATAAAATCTAGGTAGAAAAAACACCAAAGGAATTAAAAATATACCTTGCTTTAATAAGGTTAAAATTAATGCTGGTAATGCTTTGCCTGCGGCTTGAAAGTAAGCAGATCCTATAAGCTGTGTTGTTATTACTGGAGTTGCTAAAAATGCAATAATTAAGGCATTGGGCGTAGCTTGTAGTAAGGCTTGGTCTTCTGTAAAAATCCTAACAAGTTCCCCTGGAAATATCATAATAATTATAAATATAAGTGTAGCAATGGCTGTACCGTAAAGAATAGCTGTGTTTATGGTTTGCTTTACACGCTTTACATCGTTAGCACCGTAATTATATCCTGCTATAGGTAAAAAGCCTTGTACAACTCCAAGAACAGGAAATAAGGCAAATAGCATGACTCTATTAATAATACCATATACAGCAATAGAGAGTTCGCCTCCATATTTAAAAAGTGTATAGTTTAATACAATTACTAATATACTTATGGTACCTTGCCTAACTACTGTTACACCACCTAAAGCCACAATTTCTTTTAGAATTGGCCAATTAATAGCAAAGTATTTAGGAATTATTTTTAACTCGGAATGTTTAGACAAGAAAAACCACAATACAAATAAACCCGATACGGCATAAGATATTGCTGTTGCTAAACCTGCACCATACATGCCTAAATCCATATACTTTATAAAGACGACATCTAGAGCAATATTAGCAATGGCTGGAAATATTAGTGTAAACATGGCATAATTGGGCTTACCAACTGCTCTAATTACTGGATTCCCCATCATAGCAAATGCTAGAAATGGTACGCCCCATACTATAACATGAAAATAACTGGTAGCAGGAGCTGTAATGTCTCCTTTGGCTCCAAAGAGTTCTAATATTGGTAAGCAGAAAAACGTGCCTAGAAATACAAATAGAATCGATAAACCTACGGTTAAACTTATTTGGTTTCCAAAGACTTTAAAGGCTTTTGTTGCATTGTCTGCGCCTAAGGCTCTGGAAATTATAGAGCTTCCGCCAATGCCAATACCCATGCCTATAGACGATATTAAAAAGGCGATTGGTAATACTACAGTTACGGCTGCTATAGCTAATACACCAATCCAGCGGCCAACAAAAATAGTATCTACTATCATATTTACAGACATAACCAAAATACCTATAGCGGCTGGTATGCCTTGTTTTAACAGTAGCTTACTAATTTTTTCTACACCTAAGGCGTTGGTTTGTTTATTCATTGGTTAGTATCTAGCATTAAATATCTGCATAATTACTCCCTTTACAGAAAAGAACACTCATTTTTAAATAATAATTAACATTAAGGTTTATCCATTTTAAAAGTCACTTATAGCTTCTCTTTTTAATAAACAACTAAGACATTGACCACATTCTTTATTATATTTTGGATGGTAACAACTAATGGTTTCACTTAAGTCGACATTTAATTCATTTGCCAATGTAATAACTTCAGCTTTTGTTAAATTAATTAATGGTGCTTCTATTATAGTATTGGTATTCTTAGAAATAGATTGTAGTTTTAATAAAAAGGAATTAGAACAGTCCCAAAAATTTCTACTATCATCTTTATTAAATGCAACATAAACCTCATTTATTTTATAAGACTCAGCCAAACTTAAAGCTAAGCTTAAAAAAATTAAATTTCTATAAGGTACATAAGCATTTTCTTGACCGTTAGGCTTATCTCCTTTTTTATAAATAGAAAGGTTTTTATTGGTGTTAACAAGTGCTGAATCACAAAATAATTGACTATCTAACATAATTATCTTATGATTTATAACATTATATTTCTTTGCATTTTTTTTTGCATACTCTAATTC
>NZ_JBSHNS010000086.1:0-4737 GCF_053601635.1 Pontimicrobium sp. MEBiC01747 | reverse complement strand
CAGTATATCCAACCTATAAATTTCCGTTTAATTATAAGGGCATAAAAAATAAACTTAAAAGCTTTTATACAAAACTACTTATAGGGATATATTCTTCAGAAGAAGGAATCGTTAAACTTAGAAAAAGAATAAACAATTTAGAACGCTCAACAAGTAAATACAAATATTGTAAAGCACAATTAAAAGAACACAAGCCAGATATAGTATTTTGTACAACACAACGATCAACACAATCTATAAGTGCGTTATTAGCAGCAAAAGATTTGGGTATTCCTACAGTAGCATTTGTATATTCATGGGATAATGTACCCAAAGCCATGCAAGTAGTAGAAACCGATTATTACTTTGTATGGAGTGATTTAATGAAAGAAGAAGTTTTAAAATACTATCCATTTGTAAAGCCAGAACAAGTATTTGTAACCGGTACACCACAGTTTGAACCTCATTTCGATGAAAACTTAAAACAAACCCGTGCAGAGTTTTTTAAAGAGAAGAATCTAGATGTCAATAAAAAGTACATCTGTTATTCGGGGGATGATGAAACCACTTCGCCGCTAGATCAATACTATTTAGAAGATTTAGCAAATGCAGTTAGAAATTTAAATACTAAAGGAGAAAATTTAGGTATTATATACAGAAAGTGCCCTGTAGATTTTACTCCAAGATATAACGCTGTAATAGAAGCGAACAAAGATATTATAGAAGTTATAGACCCTATTTGGAAGCAAGTTGGAGATATGTGGAACCAAGTATTACCAGCAAAAGAAGACTTTAAAATGTTATATAATGTCTGCGAACATAGCGAGTTTGTAACCAATGTATGCTCCTCTACTGTATTCGATTTTGTTGCACATAACAAACCCTGTATTTATTATAATTACGAACAACCACAACTTAAAAAAGGTATTAGAGACATAGGGCAAAACTATAAATATGTACATTTTAGATCTATGCCTAGCCAAGATGCAGCAGTATTTTGCACAGATAAGAAAGATTTAGAAAGTATAGTAGAAAATATTTTAAAAGGCAAAACATCTAATGTGTCTGAAGGCTTAAAATGGTTTGAGATTGTAGCAGGAAAGGCACCAACAGAAGCCTCTAAAACTATCTGGAAAACAATAGAAAGTATATTAAATAAATAACTTACTATAAGTAAAACGACTAAACAGATGAAAATTGGTTTAATTACATCCGAATATCCACACCCTAAAGTAACCCACGCTGCAGGAATAGCTACAAGTATAAAAAACTTAGCCATTACTTTAGTAAAAAAAGGAGTAGATGTAACTGTATTTGTATACCATCAAAAAGAAAATACAGTATTAGTAGAAGAAGGCGTAGAAATTCATTTAATAGCTAAAAAAACATTTAAATGGTTTACGTGGTATCGCTATCGTATGCTAATTCAAAACTATGTAAATAAAATTGTAAAGGAAAAAAATATAGACCTATTAGAAGCACCAGATTGGACGGGTATAACAGCTTTAATGCGTTTTAAAGTCCCTCTAGTGATACGTTTTCATGGAAGCGATGCGTACTTCTGTAAACTAGATGGACGTAAACAAAAATTCAAGAACTTTATTTTTGAGAGGAAAGCGCTTAAAATGGCAACAGCATATATTGCACCAACAACTTATGCAGGTGAAGAAACTCAGAAACTATTCAATTTAGATAAAAACAAAATAAAAACAATACACTACGGACTGCAATTAGAGCATTTTGTAAATGAAACACCAGAAATCTATAATAAAAATACAATACTGTATATAGGCACTATTATTAGAAAAAAAGGTGTTTTAGAATTAGCAGAAATATTTAATAAAGTTGTAGAATACAACCCAAAAGCACAACTAATTTTAATAGGAGGAGATGCCCCAGATATAAAAACGGGAAACACATCAACATACGCACTAGTAGAAAAGTTATTCTCTAAACAAGCTAAAAAACAAGCAGACTATTTAGGGAAAGTACCTTATTCTGAAGTTAAACAGCATATTAAAAAGGCTCATGTATGCACATTTCCATCCTTTGCCGAAACTTTAGGTATGGTAACCATAGAATCTATGGCGTTGCAAAAACCAGTAGTAAATACAAGTATAGGTTGGGCACAAGAATTAATAGACGATGAAGTTAATGGCTACTTAGTACATCCAACCAACATAGAAACCTATGCAGAACGCATTATAAAATTATTAAAAGATGAAGCTCTTTGTTTAAAGATAGGAAAAGCAGCAAGACAAAAAGTAGAATCTACATTTAACATAGACAATAATGCAGACCAAAATATAACATATTATAAAGCACTAATACAAAAGCATTAAATAGTATGTCTCTAAAGTCTATTAAAAAAACACTTAGTAAAAATGTAAAAAAAACGTCGTTTTTTTTACATTATGCTAAACAGTTAAGCTTTGAAACAAATACAAGTAAAAAACGTATTATTATTTGTTTCGATGGCCTTTTTCCACATGGAGGATTGGTAGATAGACTTAAGGGAATACTCTCTTTTTATGAAATTGCAAAACTATTAGATTACGATTTCTTTATTCAGTTTAATAATCCATTTAATTTAGATACATTTTTAGAACCTAATCAAGTAGATTGGAAAATAGAGAAAAAAGATATTACTTGGCACCCTACAAAAACAAAATTATTATATATCGTTAATAATTTTGATGCAAAACCATTAGAGATTATTACAAAATCCGAAGCCAATACTTTTATAGTTTATGCAAACATCGATTACTTTAAAACATATTATCCACTAGAAAAAACAGAAGCATTAGAATACAAATGGCGTGTTAGTTTTAATGAGTTATTTAAAAAAACAAAAGTACTAGACAACAAACTAAAAGGAGTAGAAAACAAAAAATATATAGCGTTTCATACAAGGTTTACAAGTTTAATGGGAGATTTTGTAGATTCTACAACTAAAATATTACCACAAGAGCAAAAAGAAAAGTTGTTACAGCAGTTACAAGTGCAGGTACAAAATATTGTAAAAGGCACAGACTATAAATGTTATGCGTTTTCAGATAGCGTAGAGTTTTTAAACTATATAAAAGCAAAAGAAGATGTTAGTTTAGTAGAAGGGAATCCGTTTCATATGGATAACTATAAAGGAGGATCTACACTAGAAGGGCATTTAAAAACAATGCTCGATTTTTTTATGATAGTAAATAGCGAGGCAGTCTATTTCTTAAAAATAGAACCAATGTATCATAGTAGCTTTAGTAAATATGCAGCGATTATTGGAGACAAACCGTTTAAAATGATAAGCCAATAGCGTATGATTTTAATAACTCATCAAAATAATAAAGTAGTTACTGTTTTAGATGTAGAAGGAAAAGCACTTTCAAATATTTCCATAGGCGGAGCTATTCCAAAAACAATAATACAAATAGCAGAGCAGTATGCAGATACGTTAATAATTTGGTGTGAAGTTAGCTATAAAGATACTTTAAATATAAAGGAGTTAAATACGATCTTTCATCATAAAAGAATACTAGCATCATATAACCCTACAGCAGCAGACTACTTACCAAAACAAATAGGTTATATAGAACGATCATACTATTTAAAAATTAAAAAAGATGTAACCTATCCAACTTGGCAAACTAGTAGCTTGGTAGGAGGTCTTTATACCAATGTTTTAGAAAATCTTAAAACAGAACTAAACGAAAATGACACATTCGATTACTTCTTAAATTCATTAGGTAAAAGAGCAATGGTAGAAGGTTTATTTTGCTATTCTGAACCCAATTTACTTACAGAGAATACCGTTAAAGAAAGCATAAAACAAGCAAATACAGCAACATTATTTAAATTTGTAAAACAACATTATAAATGGATTTGGATATACCTTTTAAGTTTGTGTTATATTGTTTACGAAAAGAAAGTAAGCAGTATATTTTATGTCTTTAAAAATCTATTTTACAAACAACGAAATGACAGTTTTAATTTAGAAAAAATAGCATTACAATCCACCAAAAAAGAAATTAATAACAAAACAGTAGATGTAATAATACCAACAATTGGACGTGAAAAATACCTCTACGATGTTTTAAAAGATTTAGCAAAACAAACCATACAACCTAAAAATGTTATTATAGTAGAGCAAAACCCAGATAAAACAGCAGGAAGTTTGCTTAACTACATAAAAACAGAAACTTGGCCATTTACAATAAAACATACATTTACACACCAAACAGGCGTATGTAATGCTAGAAATTTAGCATTAGCAAAACTTGAAAGCGAGTGGTGCTTTCTAGCAGATGATGATATTAGGTTTACACCAGATTTATTAGAAAAGTCTTTTAAAAAAATAGAATCGTATGGTATAACCGCCTTAAACTATTTGTGTTTGCAGGAACACCAGAAGCAAACCTATTTTAAAATGGCTCAAACTACAGTATTTGGGTCTGGGTCAAGTCTAGTAAAAACAGAAAAAATAAAAAAGTTACAATTTGATATGGCTTTCGAATTTGGTTTTGGAGAAGATTCCGATTTTGGAATGCAAATTAGAAATAACGGAGGCGATATTATTTTTGTTCCAGACATTAAAATAAAACATTTAAAAGCACCAATAGGCGGTTATAGAACAAAAGTTAAACAACTCTGGGGTGATGACGTTATACAGCCAAAACCCTCTCCAACAGTAGCCTTACTTTACAGAAAGTATTTTACAGACTATCAACTAAAAGGATATAAAATAGTATTATTTATTAGGCATTATAG